>NZ_JAOTGJ010000003.1:0-141501 GCF_044427225.1 Streptococcus sp. 2022WUSS037
TCCGTTAGCTGCCGTAAAAAATGATTTTTGGGAACAACAATATCATACAGGGGAGAATAGGAACTAAGATCTAACTGAATTTGATTATCAAGCATAGGAATCACCTCGACTCTAGTATAGCAAAAAAAGACATCAAGTTGATGACTTTTTCAGTGGGTTCCATACTGGTCGTCCAGCCTTTCATCCAGCCATGTTGCTCAAAATGACCCTGTTCGCCTATGCTCGCCAGGTATTCTCTGGTCGGAAAATCGTTCAAATGAATGAAGAAGTCATCCCTATGAAATGGCTGAGTCAGGATACCTACGTCTGTTATCGGACCATCAATAGTTTTCGGGCTAGCACACACGCCAATCAGCTCATCAAAACTGCCTTCATCTACTTCACTCTCCTCCTCAGAGAGAATGGATTGATTGAAGATGAGGCTCTCTTCATTGACGAGACTAAGGTAGAAGCTGATGCCAACAAGTATTCCTTCACGTGGAAAAAGGCCGTTGAACGCTATGAAGACGCCTTGAACGGAAATATTTCAGCCCTCTATGACAAACTTGTTCAAGAAGGGGTGAATACTGCCTTGTCCAAGGAAGAATGCCTCACTAGCGAGGGACTCAAACAACTCCTACATGAGACAGAACAAGTATTGGATGAGGTGGAAGAAGCTATCTCACAAGAGCCTAAAGTCATTAAAGGTGGATCAGCCAACAGACAGAAACGAAGAAGAATTAAGAAACTCAAGAGAAAGTTGAAAGAAGATTGTCTTGTTCGGAAACAGAAGTACGAACAAGATAAACAGATTTTACAAGAGCGAAACTCCTATTCTAAAACAGATCCTGATGCGACATTTATGCGGATGAAAGAGGATCATATGAAGAACGGTCAGCTCAAACCTGGCTACAACCTCCAACTTGGTACAAATAACCAGTTTGCCTTGGCTTACGGATTGTATCCGAATCCAACTGACACTCGTACACTCAAGCCTTTTCTTCAATCCATCCAAACATTAGAACTCTTTCAACACATTGTCGCAGATGCAGGATATGGTAGTGAAGAAAATTACAGCTTTATCCTTGATGACCTGGAGAAAACGCCTCTAATTCCCTACGGAACATATCAGAAAGAGCAGAAGAAAAGCTATAAGAAGAGTGATGCCAATCCTGAAAACTGGACCTATCTAGAAGATTCTGATCAGTGGATAAAGCCAGATGGGGTTGTGTATTCATTCAAGAATTATTCACGAAGAACGGAGCAGAATGGGTTTGAGAAAGATATTAAGATTTACGAAGCTGATCCTGTACAAGCTAGTGAAGAGTTAGACCAATTAGCACGGACGGAAAAAGGAAACCTCAAACAAATTCAGTACAATCCTACGTGGAACTATTTCAAGAACGTAGTCAAAGAGGAATTGACAAGTAAAGAGGGAGCCCGCATTTATGCCAAACGCAAGGTGGATGTCGAACCTGTATTTGGTAGGATGAAGGGTGTTTTTGGCGTGCGCAGAGTCCATGTCAGAGGTCAAAAAGTGGTTGAAACTGAGATAGGATTTCTCCTAATGAGTATGAATCTCACGAAATTGGCTAAGAAATTAGTCCAAGATAATAGAAACAGAAAGAAAAACACAGACAGTTCGGCTGGATTTCATCAAAATCAGCTCGAATCTATCTGTGTTTTGTATTTACTGGCTAGTTTTTGCCCAGCCTCTTTTAGTGTGTTATTGATCAGGGGTGAGAATCATTGGGATAATGATTGGTTCACGTTCTGTTTTTTCGTATAGGAATGGTCGTAGGGCGTTAACAATGGCTCCGTTAACCGTCTGGATATTGGCATCCTTGTTGCGCATGGCAATTCGGATAGCGTTGAAAAGGACGCGTTGACTCTCACGGATCAGATCACCAGATTCACGCATGTAGATAAAACCACGGCTGAGAATATCTGGACCTGCAAGAATCATCTTGGATTTGAAGTCAACGGTTGCAACAGCTAGAACGACACCGTCTTCTGAGAGGTCACGGCGGTCTTTGAGGACAGCAGCGCCGATTTCACCGATACGGTTACCGTCCACATAGATGTCTTGGGCGTTGAAGTGCCCTGCTAAGCGGGCAGAATCCTTGGTCAATGCTAGGACATCGCCGTTTTCCATGATGAAGATGTTGTCTTTTGGCACACCAGTATCTACAGCAAGGCTGGCATGGATTTTTTGCATGCGGTATTCGCCATGGACAGGCATGAAGTATTTTGGCTTGATCAGGCGAAGCATGAGTTTTTGCTCTTGCTGGCCACCGTGTCCAGAGGTATGGATGTTGTTAATCTTACCGTGAATGACATCGACACCGGCTTCAATCAGGATATTGATCAACTTGTTAACACCTGTGGTATTTCCCGGAATAGGACTGGACGAGAAGATGACTGTGTCGCCCGGCTGGAGTTGCACCTGACGGTGGGTACCGTGGGCGATGCGAGAGAGTGCTGCCATAGGCTCCCCTTGGCTCCCTGTACAGAGAATCATGATTTCGCTGGCAGGGTATTCTTTGATCTCGTTTGGTTCAATAAAGGTGTCTTTTGGTACCTTGATATAGCCGAGCTCGATACCATTAACAATGGCTTTTTCCATGGAGCGTCCAAAGACAGCAATTTTGCGGCCGGTCTTAACGGCGGCATCAGCTGCCTGTTGCAGACGGAAGATGTTGGAGGCAAAGGAAGCAAAGATGATGCGTCCATGGATGCCTTCAATCAGCTTCATGATGGATTGACCGACCACTTTTTCCGAGTTGGTAAAGGTTGGGACTTCAGCATTTGTTGAGTCGGAGAGGAGGCAGAGAACGCCTTCTTTACCGAGAGCAGCCATGCGGTGCAGGTCTGCTGGCTCGCCAACTGGAGTGAAGTCGAACTTGAAGTCACCGGTACAGACGATTTTTCCTTGAGGGGTATCAACGACGATACCAAGTGGTTCTGGAATGGAGTGGGTGGTACGGAAGAAGCTGACTTTGAGGTGCTTGAAGGTCAACTCTGTATTATGATTGATTTCATGCAAAGTCGCATCACGGAGCAGTCCGTGTTCTTCCAATTTACCACGGATAAGGGCAAGGGCTAATGGACCTGCATAGATTGGGACATTTGCCTGCTTGAGCAGGAAGGGAATGCCTCCGATGTGGTCTTCGTGCCCGTGGGTAATGACCAGACCTTTAACACGGTCTAGGTTTTCAACGATGTAGGAGTAGTCTGGGATAACGTAGTCGATACCCAATAGGTCATCTTCTGGGAACTTGATGCCGGCATCGACGATGAGAATTTCATCCTTATACTCGATACCGTAGGTATTTTTCCCGATTTCTCCCAAACCACCGATGGCGAAAACGCCAACTTCATGAGGTTTTAGATTGACTGATGACATGGATTAAAACTCCGTAATTTTGAAATCTGCGTGCTCTTTCTCGTATTCGAGGTGCTTATCAGAGAGAAGGTCTACAAATTCGACATTGTAGGCTGGGAATTTGGTTTCAACTAGTTCCTTCACTTTGATGCGTCCCTCTCGCTCAGAAGTTGCATCCACTTCCACATAGAGAACTTGTGTTTGTTCACGGCGTGGGCTGGTCTTTGTTTCTTGATAGAATACTTTATAAATCATGTGTAGTATAGTTTCCTTTCTTTTTGACTGGCAACTATGAAAAAAGCCCCAAACAATTCTTTTGTTTGGTAATATCTATTCAATTTTCTCGAGTTGTCAATTTATTCAGTCTAAATGTACTCTTCATTATACCATAAAATATGCTGATGGCAAAAGGGTTAGATAGGAAAATGGAAAAGTGTCATGATTTTCAGAAACAAGCAGAGAATAAAAGGATAAATGAGTGAGATTGACAAATATATATTTGGATATTATAATAAATGAAAACGGAATTTTCAATGTATCAAGAGAGGGGATGAGTCATGGGTACAGTACCACAAATGAGCTTGGGCGATTTTTACAGAGAACTCCGTTGTTCTCGCTTGGTTAAGCAAAAGGATGTTGTCAGAGGAGACTTTACAGCAGCCCAGCTATCACGCTTTGAGTCGGGCAAGTCTATGTTGGCAGCGGATAAGTTAATCACGGCAGTCGAGGGCATCAACATGACCATGGAGGAGTTTACCTACAAATACCATGGCTACAAGGAAGCGCCCCATATTGAGCTAGCTAATCTGATTTCAGATTTGTATTATCAACAAGATAGGGATGGGTTGCAGGCCTTGTTGGAGTCAGACCTCTTGAAAGCTGAGGGAAATCTCTATTCCAGATTAAATGGAATCGTGATAAAGGTTGCACTGGCTGCAATAGATGGGCAATCTGATTTTGACGAAGAGGATAGGAAGTTTTTAGCAGATTATTTATTTGCCATTGAAGAGTGGACCAGCTTTGAGTTGTATTTGTTCTTAAATGCACAAATGCTGTTGAATGATAATATGATTGTTAGTTTAGCATCTGAGTTGAAGAATAAATCCAAAAGTTATAGAAGTCTAAGAAGGCATAGAGATTATTTGAAGAAAATACTGATTAATTCGGTCGGAGAAATGATAGAACGTGAAAAGTACGGTTTAGCGGAGGAATTTTTAACGGAACTGGAGAGACTGGTTGAGACAACAGACGCTTTTGAACAGATTTTTGTTAATTACTTCAAGCTATGTATTGCATTTATTAAATCAGGGAAATCAAGGGAATTACAAACAAAAACAGAGACCTTTATCGCCTCTGTTGGATTGATAGTAAGTAACAAAGTATCGATGCTACTGGAACGTCATTACAAATTGTGTGTTTTAAAAGAAGATTGTTAATGAAGTTGGAAGAATTGGATATATAATAATGGGTATGGTTAGTAAAAGGTAAAATAGTGATTTAAAAAATACCTTCTTCATAGTTAATCAAGCCTCCTTGTTTTTATTTTCATTATAGATGATTTTTCCTTGGCTTCCATTAACTTGAAAATATGTAATTTTATAAAAAATAAATTGCATATTTTCAAGTTTTATAAGTAACAAGTGATTTGTGTTAGAATTTAGACAAGAAATAATAGTAAGTGAAATCAAAGACAGGGAGGTATGTGTATGGAGATGTCACCCTATGTTCTCAGTCAGGAATGTGACGATGGTATTGTCTATTTCAATACAAAGAATAATCATTCATTTCTAATCACGAAACAATTGTTAGAAAAATTGAAGACTGACGAGGAAACCAAAGAGCAATATAAGACCTACCTTGAACAGTTTCATTATTTTCCAGAGGACGATGAAGTAAATCAGTCGTTAAGGAAGATACGTGAGATAGACGATACATTATTAGAGTTCACAATTTTAACGCATGGGGATTGTAACTTTCGTTGTAAATATTGTTATGAAAAATTTGAAAACATTGCTATGTCAAGAGAGACAGAGGATGCAATTCTGAGATTTGCGGAAGAGCAGTTGAGTACTGGAAAGTATAAGTTTTTCAAAGTTGCTTGGTTTGGTGGCGAGCCTCTGCTCGGATATCGTACGATTCAATATCTTTCTGAAAAATTTCAAGAAATTTGTCGAAATTATGAGGTAGACTATTTAGCAAACATTACTACAAATGGCTATCTCTTATCGTTGAATAAATTTAAGTCTTTGGTTGAAGATTTCAGTGTTCGTAGTTATCAAATAACGATAGATGGTAATCAAGATAGTCATGATTGCCAGAGGGTTTTGAAAAACGACAGAGGGTCATACAGTCGTATTTATAAAAATTTACAGGCAATGAAAGATAGTGAGTTAGATTTTTTCTGCACGATTCGATTTAACATTTCAAAAGAGAATAAAGAAAATATAAAATCTTTTCTTTATGGAGATGGTTTATATTTTAAGAATGATGAACGGTTTGGCTTTTCTTATCATAATGTTGGTGATTGGGGGCAAGGGGATCGCTCGGAGAAAGATTGTGTGACTTTACTTGATTATGATGCGAGTTTTGAGCTATCAATGCTAGCAAATTCCATTGGTTATAGTATTTCTTTAGTTAGTTATTTTTTAAATAACCGTTTTACTTGTTATGCCAATCGGATGAATCACTATATGTTTAATGTAAGAGGTATTGTGCAATCTTGCACAGTCGCATTATATCATCCCAAAAATGTATTTGGTAATATAAATAAGGGGTTTATTAATCATGATAAATTGAGCCAATGGGTGATTGAAGTGGATGAAAACTGTAAATCATGCCCATTTGTCTTAATTTGTAAGTCAGGTCATTGCCCAATGGCTAAGCGAATATCAAAACACTCTTCTGAGGTACTCTGTCGTAGTATGCAGAAGTTAATTAAAAGAAATCTAGCACTATTCGCATTGACTAAGTCCTATCATGATATTTTAGATGTGGGTTAGAAGGAGGTATTTATGGCTGTCAATAATAATAAAGTTTATGTAGAAGAAGATATTCTACTGGCTGCCTCCAATAACGGATGTAATTCACCGTGTACACTACCGTAGATGCTATATGAGAGGAGTGCTAGCCTCTCTTTTTGCTACGAGGAGGTTGCTTATGAAGAGAATTCTTGGAATTTATCGTTATATTGATAAAAAATACAGATGGTTGGTGATATTTGGTATCTTTATGAATGGCGGAGTTATGCTGACTCAGCCCTTAGTAATGAGTAAGATATTGCAACTCGGGAGCGGGGATTTAAGTTTTGAAAAAATTTGGCAACTATTAGTGTATGGTTTGTCTGTTTATTTTGTGATTTATAGTCTGATGCTTTTCGCCAATCATACAAATAATATATTTAGAAGAGAAATTCATATCGGAATTCGCACATCCTTGTTTAGAAAGCTGATTTCAAATTCTAAATACAGCCATAATGATAAGATAACTCTATTAACTCAGGATATGGAATTATTGGGGGATAGATATCTTGAACCGATTGCAGGTTTCCTATGTTGGGGTTTTGTCAGTCTTGTTACTGCCCTTTACATCATGATGCAGGACATTTTGTTGGGCTCTATTTTTGTGGTGTGTACGATTTTGAGACCGATTCCACAATTTTTACTAAATCAAAGATTGAAAAATACTGGGATGGAGTTTTCAGAACTTCGAACTAAAGTTCATGAGGAAGTATCCGACAGTATCCATGGTAGCGAAACGCTTCTTGTGAATCAAAGTGCTGAAAATAGTTTTCATCGGGTAGGTCAAATAGTAAAAGAGTATCAAGTAGCTATACAGCGATATGCTTTTACCCACAATATTGTCTTTTTCTTTAATGGTTTTATGGAGTTTTTCAGCCAGATATTGCCTGTTGCCATCGGTTTTTACTTGATTATGAATGGTGAAGCCATTACGGTTGCTAGTTTGTTGACTATGTTTATTGCGGCTAATCGATTGGCTGGGCCAATTCAGAATTTGATGTATCAGGCGGAAGGCATCCAGGGTGCTCAAGCGATTGCAGATAAAATCTTTGGCATTTTGGAAACAGAACCTGATTTTGTGGAGCGTAAAGAAAGTCATCTGTCTGACATTCAGGGCTTGCATATGAAAGATTTAGCCAAAGCCTATGGCGATAAACAGTTGTTTGCTGGTTTGAATGTATCCTTCAAGATGGGAGATAAGGTTTTAATCAAAGGTGCCAGTGGTTCTGGTAAGACAACGCTCTTTCGGATTTTGCTAGGGCAAGAAACAGCGGATAGAGGTCGTGTTTATGTGACGGAGGCTGGTGGTCAGGAGCGAGAGGATTTTCAGGGCAATATCGGTCTGATTAGCCAAAGTCCGTTTTTATTTAGCGACACCATTCGCTACAATCTGACCTTGGGGGATGATTTCACAGATCAAGAACTGTTGGATGTTTTGGGACAGGTTGGGCTACTTGAGGAATTTACAGATATTCTCAATGTGAAGGTAGAAAACAACGGTGAAAATATCTCAGGTGGTCAACGGGTTCGTCTGGAAATCGCTCGTTTCCTCTTGCGGAAGAAGGACATTCTCCTAGCAGATGAGGTAACCGCAGCCTTGGATGAGAAAAATGGCAAGGCGGTACGCAAACTCCTGCATTCCTTACCGATTATGATATTGGAAATTGCCCACCATATCGATGAGGATATTCAGTATGATCAAGTGGTAGAGTTGAAAAGAGAAGAATGATAGACTGGGAAAGCACACCCCAGTCTTTTCATTATTTGAAAAAATATCCAAGATAGCTTACAATAGAGAGTAGCATTGAAAAGTCTTTCAGTTTGCTTTTAGTAGTCGCTCCAACAGTCTAAGAATAGACTGTTGGAGGTTGGGAATAAGACGAATGTAATTCGTAACAATTGCTGCAGGCTGTACTGGAGTACGGCAAAGTGAGTTCAAATAATGATGAAATTATTTGAAGCGGGAAATACGGAAACGAAGTTTCCTCATGCGTCGAAGTAATAAAAGCAAACCGAATGACGTAAAGAAAGAGAAACGTATGAAAATACTAGCTTTAGATAGCTCCAACCAGGCCTTGTCTGTTGCCTTGGTAGAGGACGGTCGTTTGCAGGCGGAAACCCTGCTGGCCGTCAAGAAAAATCATAGTATCAGCCTCATGCCTGTGGTCGATTTTTTGGTGGCACAGGTGGGCTGGACGCCCAAAGACTTGGAGCGAATTGTGGTCGCTCAGGGACCTGGCTCCTACACGGGTCTGCGGGTGGCGGTGGCAACTGCCAAGACCCTGGCCTACACCCTCAAGATTGACTTGGTGGGGCTATCTAGTCTTCAGTCCCTGGTTCCGCCTAGCCTGACGGGTCTGGTGGTGCCCCTCATCGATGCCCGCCGTAACTGCGTCTATGCAGGTGTTTATGAAAATGGCAGAGCAGCCGAGCCAGACCGCTACTGGTCTTTTGAGGACTTGCTTTCTAGCCTGTCTGGTAAGGAAAACATCACCTTTGTCGGAGAAGTAGAAAACTTCATGGAGCAAATCGAGCAAGCTCTGCCGTCTGCCCAGTATCAAGCCAGTCTGCCGTCTGCCTATCAGCTGGCGGTACTTGGTCAAGACTTGCCAGCAGTAGATGTCACTAGCTTTGAGCCCAACTATCTCAAGCGAGTAGAGGCAGAGGAGAACTGGCTCAAGGACAACCAAGCTGGCTCAGAAAGTTATATCAAACGTGTATGATAGAGATTAAACACTACGACGGTCAGGAAAATTTGGCAGAGGCTGTTTTGGCAGTTATGCGGTCGGTCTATGAGCAGTCTCCATGGACTGTGGAACAGATTGCCTCCAGTATGGCCAGTCAGGATGAGGATTATTATCTGGCCTATGAGGGTCAGGAGCTAGTCGGTTTTTTGGCTGTGCAGACGGTGCTGGATGAGATGGAAATCTTGCAGATTGCAGTCAAGGCTGATTTTCAGAGGTTGGGAATCGCCAGTCAGCTGATGGCTGCTGTGATGGACTGGGATGGAGACATCTTCCTCGAAGTTAGGGAGTCCAATAGTGCAGCTCAGGCCCTCTATACACGCCAGCATTTTACCAAAATAGGAAAACGAAAAGACTACTACCGCCATCCTGTCGAGGACGCGGTGCTAATGAAGAGAGAACGGAATGAAAGATAGATTGATTTTGGCGATTGAGACTTCGTGTGACGAGACCTCGGTGGCTGTTTTGCGAAATGATGCGGAGCTTTTGTCCAATGTCATTGCCAGCCAGATTGCCAGCCACCAGCGGTTTGGTGGGGTGGTGCCTGAGGTGGCTAGTCGTCACCATGTTGAAGTGATAACGGCCTGTATCGAGGAGGCCTTGTTGGAGGCGGAGGTGACGGCAGAGGATTTGACGGCTGTGGCTGTGACCTATGGGCCTGGCTTGGTCGGTGCTTTGCTGGTCGGGATGTCGGCTGCCAAGGCCTTTGCTTGGGCTAATGGCTTGCCGCTCATTCCTGTCAATCATATGGCAGGGCACTTGATGGCGGCGCGTGCGGTCAAGGAGTTGGAGTTTCCGCTTTTGGCTCTTTTGGTCAGCGGTGGGCATACGGAGTTGGTCTATGTGTCAGAGGCGGGCGACTACAAGATTGTCGGTGAAACGCGAGATGATGCGGTTGGCGAGGCCTACGATAAGGTAGGACGGGTCATGGGTCTGCCCTACCCAGCTGGTCGGGTCATTGATGAGTTGGCACATGAGGGGCAAGATATTTATGACTTCCCTCGGGCTATGATTAAGGAGGATAATCTGGAGTTTTCTTTCTCAGGTTTGAAATCCGCCTTTATCAACCTCTACCACAATGCCCAGCAGAAAGGGGAAACCTTGTCCAATGCGGATTTGTCAGCCTCTTTCCAAGCCTGTGTTATGGACATTCTCATGGCTAAGACCAAGAAGGCCTTGGAGAAATACCCTGTTAAGACCTTGGTCGTAGCGGGCGGTGTAGCAGCCAATCAGGGCTTGCGGGAGCGGTTGGCGGCTGAAATCACGGATGTGGAGGTCATCATTCCCCCGCTTCGCCTCTGCGGTGACAATGCAGGCATGATTGCCTTGGCTGCGGTTAGTGAGTACAACAAGGAAAACTTTGCTGGTTGGGATTTGAATGCCAAGCCGAGTCTAGCTTTTGAGAATTTGTAAAGAAAATTTTGTACATACCTAGAAACGAACTCATCACATTTTGTGGTGGGTTACTTTTTTCTTTTGTGGTATACTATATATAGAAAAGTTTTTCATTTGATTTCGAATAAATAAGTAGAGACAAAAAACTGGCTCTACCATGAAAAATCAAATGAAAGGATGTGGTATAGTGAGACATACCCTATTAAAACCAACACAAGACACGGTTGCCAAGAAAATTTTTCAAAACACGGAAGTGACCAAGGCTTTTATTTCAGATATTTTGGACTTGCCTGTTCAAGAAGTTGAACTGCTGGACGGTCATCAGATTCGCCTGCCAAATGATGATTTACCCAAGGGCTTCTATACTGTGACTGACATTCTAGTCAAGCTGGATGATGGGACCCAAGTTGTCATTGAAATCCAGATTGCCAAGCAAAAGACTTTCGTCAATCGCTTGTGGGCCTACATTTGTACGCAGGTGCATGATAACGTTGAAAAAATTCGGCAGGAATACGGTCACACCCACTTCACTCACGAGAGGATTTACCCTGTTTACGGTATCGCTCTCTTGGAGAAAAATTATTTTGACGACGACAAGCCCTTCCATGTTTTTTCTTTGCGTGAAGAAGAGACCAACGAAGAGCTGACAGTCAAGCCAAGAAATAGCTCCAAGCACCACAGCCTCTTGAAGATGGCATTTCTGGAGTTGGAAAAATATCAACCCGAAACCATTTCCGATTACGATGTCAAAAAATGGTTCGAGTTTTTCGGCAATCGTGATTTTACCATTCAGCCTGACAAGATTATCTCCCAGGCAGAACACGCCTTAGACTTTACAACATGGACCAAGGAGGAACAAGACATGTGGGATAAGCAAATAGATAGCCTTGAGGTTAGTTATGCTACATTGGTGACTGCGATGGAAGACGGATTTGAAGAGGGACTGGAGCGAGGACGTGAAGAAGGACGTGAAGAACTTCAAATCACCTCTGCCCGTAATTTCTTGAGGTCTGGTTTTCCAGCGGACGCAATAGCTGAAAATCTAAACCTTCCTCTTGAACGAGTTCTCCAACTTCAAAGCGAGTTAGCCGAGAATAGCTAACCAAAGTCATCTATACAACCCGAAACCATTTCTGACTACGATGTCAAAAAATGGTTCGAGTTTTTCGGTAATCGTGATTTTACCATTCAGCCTGACAAGATTATCGCCCAGGCAGAACACGCCTTAGACTTTACAACCTGGACAAAGGAGGAACAAGACATGTGGGACAAGCAATTGGATAGTCTTGAAGTTAGTTATGCCACTTTGATGACTGCGATGGAAGACGGATTTGAAGAGGGGGTGGAGCGAGGTCGTGAAGAAGTTCAAATCACCTCTGCTCGTAATTTCTTGAGGTCTGGTTTTCCAGCGGACGCAATAGCTGAAAATCTAAACCTCCCTCTCGAGCGAGTTCTTCAACTTCAAAGTGAGTTGAACGCAAATAGCTAACATCTGCTCTCCATATAACCCGAAACCATTTCCGATTACGATGTCAAAAAATGGTTCGAGTTTTTCGGCAATCGTGACTTTACCATTCAACCCGACAAGATAGAACATGCCCTGAAATTTACAGAATCTATCAACTCCCTCGGAAACTGCTTATTTCGAGGTTTTTTGTGTTTTGTACTAGTATAGCCAGATGGATCAAAAACAGGACGCATCTATGTTTGTAAATTTGAGAATCCTACAGTTATAGTCGTTTAGTTTTCTTTTAGTACAAGGCAACGAGCTGCAGGCTGTACTGGAGTGCGGCAAAGCGAGTTAACGAAGTAATCAAAGATAAACTAAATGACTATATTTTGGGAGTGGGCTACTGATACGATAACCTAAAACTGTCCCTTTCTTAATTCAATCCCCTGTATTCACCATAACCAACCTCGATATGTAAAGATATAAAAGTATACAACTTACATATATATCCAACCACCAACATCCTTCCCTTATCTGAACCAATATATCCATGCCCCTTTTTCTACTCAAACATACATATCCAAGCGACACCATCTTTTCCACTCCCACCTATACCTCCATGATCTCACCCTTTTGTAGATACTCATATATCCAAGTCTCCATCATCAACACACAACTCCTAAATCTCCCGGCACTCTTCTTGGACATATATATCAAAGCATCTACCTGTCCCTCCATCCGTCAATACATATCCATGCACCACCACCCCGCTCCACCCCTCTGCTAGCATAAATATATATGCAACACCATTCTTCTTCTGCTTAAACGCATACATCCAATCACCACCCCCCTCTCTCTCCTTCCTACATGGAGCTCCGACCCTTCTTGTTCGCTCTTTTTGGAAAATACACAAAAGAATACAGAAAACATTCGGAAAACGATGTTAACCACCCAAGAAAACAAGACACCCATTTTCAGAAAAATAACATGAAAACGCGCTCAGAAAACCAAGTCAAATTCTAACTGTAAAATTTTTACAAAAAAAGTTAAAATACACGAGAATTCCAAGCATTTTTCTTGCTTTTTCAGATATAATTGTGCTATAATTTAATCGTTATACTTATGTAGATTTTTGCAGAGCAATTGTTACTGATGACCGACAAACCATGTTCGGAAATGAGCATACCGCAGAAGATACCTCCCCTGCTAACTTTTTAAAGCAGGGGGGGGTATTTTTGTTTGGCTTAAAGTATGATGATATCCTAATAGCTACACATAGTATAACTTATTATAATATTGGAGGAAATTCATGTCTAGTAAAGATATGTTTAGAAAGGAACAACGTTTTTCTTTTCGTAAGTTTAGCTTTGGTTTAGCTTCGGCGGTCATTGCTAACGTGATTTTTGGAGGAGCAATCGCAAGTAGCCCTATTGTGCATGCGAACACAGCAGAACCGACATCAACAGTTGTACCAAGCGAGCGGTTAGCCTCAGTGTCCTACACAGTAAATGTGGTGGATCAAGCAGGCACAGTTATCAATACGCAAACAAAAAATGTTTCAGTTCAAACAACAGAAGCAACAGCCGTAGCAACCGCTAATTTGACAACTGATCTTGTCCCAGAAGGGTACGCACTTGTATCAGGTTTGGGTCAAGAAACAGTTACTGAAAATGCTGAAAATGTATTTACAGTTGTCGTTGAGAAAGCAACTTCAGAAGTAGCATCAACTGAGGATTCGGCAGCAGTTTCAGCATCTGAAACCTCGACAACGGCAGCAACTTCAGAAGAGACATCAACAGCGACTTCTGAAACAGTAAGCTCAACAACTGTAGCAGCATCTGAAACTTCAACAAAAGCAACTTCAGAAGTAGCGAATACTGCTGCGGTTGCTGTAGCAGCCGCTGAGACAGTTCCTAACAAAACAGAACGTACAGCCTACCTTAGCTACATCACTCATTACGTCAATGAAGCAAACGAAACTGTTGACAGAAGAGGTCACCTTGTACCTGTAACAACGACTGATGATACTGCTAAAAAACAAGTAACAGTTTCTGCATCTGAGAATATGCCTTCTGGTTACGAATTGGCTCAAGATAAGGCAAAAGTTGTTGTTCAATTGGTTGAAAACCAAACAAACGTTTTGGTATTTGCTGTTACCAAAAAATCTAAAGAAGAAGAAGTTGCCGAATCACAATTGGCTAATAAAGATGTATTAGAGCAAGTATTGTCAGAAGGAGTTCTTCTTTCAAATGATGCAGCTCGTTTACTAGAGACTAGTCAAGCAGGTAATACTGGACTTGAAGTTGCAACCAACAATACGAAAGCAGTTCTAAAAGAGGCTATCCAAGTTTTTGATGAGCCAACTTCTACTCAAGAACAAGTCGATGCACAAACTGAACTTGTGCGTGCTGCTTCAAAAACACTTGCTGATGAATTGTTGAAATTCGATGAAGACGGTGTCTTGACTGCTATGTTGGATGCGACAACGAACCAAGCTCCGACAATCACTGCGTCAGGAACAGGTTCGACAAACCCATTCAACAATCCTAATGCTCAAGCACGTAAAGTTGTTTACATCTTCGGTACAACAGTAGGGGATACTGAGGCTCTAACAGCTCCTAACACAACTGCAACGGGTGCCGCACCGTTCTTTGACAGAAGTATTGCACAACCAGTTGCAACCATCACAGATCCAGATAGCACAAGTATCAAAGTGAACTATGGAGATGGAGTTAGTCATGTGAACAACCTTGGTAATACCATGGTTGCGACGGATGTCGACGGAACAGTGGTGAAGACGACAGGTGGAACATACACCAATGTGACATTAACTAACGGTAGTGCAAACATCTATCTTGGTGGTACTTATAACCACGGACCTGGAGGCAAGTACACTCGTCAGTTTATCATCTCAGATGAATCAGGTACAGAAGTTAGAGGCGAGCCATTCTACACAGTATCTTATACTGATAAATTAGTAGATAGACAACCTATTGTTAAGCTCGAAAACACTGAGTTGACAGAAACAGAAGTCCTAAACAAGTTGACTCTGGATGCTCAATCAGGTGGTTTCAGAGATACAAGTTCTACTCTTACAGTTCCTGAAAGTGAAGTAACTCGTACCATCGTAGGATACCGTGTGGATGGGACTTATACTGCGCAAACTGACCTTGCTCAATTCCCGAAAGATAAAGATCTTGAAGTTAAAGTTAAAACAACTAACGTTTATGGACAGACTGTCTATAACTGGGTGAGCGTTGATTACAACTTGAAAGCAACTATCCCTACAATTGGTGATCTTCCTAATAAAGTGAATGATCAGTATGTGAATGCTAAGAAAACCGATCCCAAAGCCTTTCGTGTCGTACATGTTTTTGGTAATGTTACAGGGACTACAGAAACTGGAGTAAATGGGGAAAAAGCACCAGTTATCGATCCTACTCAAGCAACCAAAACCTTCCCAATCACAGACCCAGAAAATGATACCGTAACGATTACATATGATATTCCAGCAGACATTAAAACTTATGATTTGGATGACCCAAGTGCAACAACTTACAATAGTAACAGTACTGCTAAATTAGCACATTTGGATGAACCAATGGCAAAAACTGCTACCCTTACTCAAGACGGTCATTTAACAGGGCGTTTCCCATGGTCAGCAGGTGATTTAGTTGGTCGTCGCATTATCGTAACAGATTCAGCTGGTAATGTTACTAAGAGCAATCCATTCTATATTGTTACTTATACAGATAAGTTGAAAGACACCACCGCTCTAACGGTGGCCACTGCTTCTGATTTGACTAAGGCAGCAATTGAAAACAAGTTACTTATTGATACAATCACTCATAGTTCTTCAAATGATAACCTCACTGTTGACCCAAGCAACTACACTCGTACCATTGTAGGCTACCGTGTGGGAGATGCGGTGACAGAAGTTCAAAATGAAGATTTGTCAAACTTCCCTCGTGGTACGGAATACCATGTTAAAGTCAAAACAACCAATGTTTACGGTCAGACTATCTACAACTGGGTACCAGTAAACGATACACGTACAGTTGGAATTGATAAATCAGACCTTTATGCCTTTAACAACTCACCTATTCAAACAGTGTCAGCAGGTACTTATGAAGCAGATGGTGTCAATAAAGTCAAAGTAGTGACTGTTAAGGATAAAGACGGTGTAGCTGCATTTACTTACTATCAAACTCCAAGCAATGTAGTAGCCCCAATTAATGGCATTGCACTTACGAAACAAGATAATGCAACAGATGGAACAATAGAAGGTTATGCTTCAGGTGTACCATCAGTTGATATTCAAGGTGCATATAGTCGCTCATTCCAAGTGACAGATACTAACAATAATACCGAGGTTGTATTTGCTAGTCCAAATCGCCAAGTTTCTACCATTTTAGATACTAAAGTGACTGGTGATGTAACAAAAGAAGCTGGACAAACTCCAACCAAAGATGAAATTTTTGATAAAATTCAGGTATTGACAAGTGCAAACCGACAACCGGTTGTGGTACCGTACAGTGAAAATGGTATCTTCCGTAGAGATTTGGCTCCAGGACAAACTCTTCCGACAGCACCAGGTGAACATAATGTTGTTGTTCGTGTTGTAACAGCATCAAACGTCTACAAAGATGTTACTGTTAAAGTGATAATTAAAGCTTATAAGGATGTTTTGGAACCAGCAGCAGATGAAAATACTAGCTTGGTACCTGGAAGTGGCAATGCTGCGACACAACCAATCGTTATCAATGATGCTACAGGTACTGCAACAACTGCACCTGCAGGCACAACTTATGCGGTTGATCCAACCTTCCTTGCTGTGAAAGAAGCACTTGGTTACACAATTACAGTAGATGCGAATGGAAATGTATCTGTAGTAGCACCTGCTGGTCAAGAATCGGATATTGCTGTTCCTGTAACAGTGACTTACCCAGATAAGACAACAGATTCAGTGAGCGTACCGTTCAAGGTTAACCAAAAAGACACGGCTCAGTTGAAAGCGAAAGAAGCAATCGACAAGAAATTGGCTGATGGAACAAAAGCACTTGAAGACAAGAAGAATGCTGAAATTGCAGCTATCACCAACAATCCTGACTTGACTCCAGATCAAAAAGATGCGGCAGTTAAAGACATCACGGATGCAGCTGAAATTGCTAAGAAAGCATTGAACGATGCAGCTGGTGTTGCTAAAGATAATGTTGATGCAGCAACTACTCCTGAAGAAGCAAAAGCAGCACAAACTGCAGGTGAAACTACTCTAGCTGATCTAGAAAATGGTGCAGAAGCGGCTCTTGACTTGATTACTGCTAAGGCAGAAGCGAAAGATGCTATTGCTGACAAGTTAGCGGATGAGGTCAAAGAACTCGAAGCGAAACAAGCAGAAGCAGAAAAAGCTATCGATGCGTCAACTATGACACCAGAAGAGAAAGACGCAGCTAAGAAAGCTCTCCAAGATGTTGTAGATGCAGAGAAAGCTAAACTTGAAGACGCAGCTAAGAAAGCGACAGATGCAGTTGATGCAGCAAAAACTCCAGCAGATGTTAAAGCAGCTGAAATTGCAGGTGAAACTGCCTTGACAGAAGCAGGTAAAAAAGCTGAAGAGCCAATCGACTTAATCATTGCTAAGACAGAAGCGAAAGATGCTATTGCTGACAAGTTGGCAGATGAGATCAAAGATCTTGAAGCGAAACAAGCAGAAGCAGAAAAAGCTATCGATGCGTCATCAATGACTCCAGAGGAGAAAGCAGCAGCTAAGAAAGCTCTCCAAGATGTTGTAGATGCAGAGAAAGCTAAACTTGAAGACGCAGCTAAGAAAGCGACAGATGCAGTTGATGCGGCAACAACTCCAGCAGATGTAGCAGGAGCAACCAAAGCAGGTCAAGATGACTTGACAGAAAAAGGTTCAGAAGCTGAAAAAGCTGTTGAATTGGCTAAGGACAAAGAGTTAGCTAAAGAAGCTATCCGCACAGAAGCAGAAGAAGCTACTAAAGCAGCAGAGAAGCTTGCTGATGATGCGATTAAAGCTATCAATGACAATCCAAACTTGTCAGACGCTGAGAAACAAGCAGCAATTGATAAGGTAAATGAAGCAACAGAGGACGCATTGAAAGCTATTGCTGATAATGCTAAGACAGCTACAGAAGCAGCTGAAAATGCACAAGCACTTGCAGACCTTGAAACAGCTAAGAAAGCTCAAAAAGATGCTGATAAAGTAGCAATTGACACTGCTACTCCACTTGTTGATGCGGCAGTTCTTGAAGCAGCGAAACAAGATGCATTGAACAAACTTGAAGATGATGCTGCCAAAGCTAAGGAAACTATTGCTGCAAATCCAAACTTGTCTGATAAGGAAGTAGACAAAGCCCTCGCAGACCTTGAAAAAGATCTTGCTAAAGCTAAGGATGCTGTTAATGCAGCAACAACACCGGAAAAAGTTCAAACAGCTGAAGACAAGGGTGTAGATGTTATCGCAGGCGATGTTCTTGATGCAGCTCAATTGGATGCTCTTAACAAGCTTGAAGATGATACAAAAGAAACGATTGCAGCTATCGAAGCAAATCCAAACTTGACAGAGGACGAGAAAAAAGCAGCAATCGCTAAGGCAGAAGACCTTGCTGACGATGCTAAATCTGACATTATGACTGCTGAGACACCAGAAGCAGTTCAAGCTGTGGAAGAAAAAGCTGATAAGGATCTTGCTAAAGAAGAGCTTAAAGCAGCCACAGATGATGCTAAGAAAGCTATCGATGCCAACCCTAACTTGACACCAGACGAGAAAAAAGTTGCTAAAGATGCATTAGATGCAGAAGTGGCAAAAGCTACCGAAGCTATCGATAAAGCAGCAACACCAGCCGATGTCGACGCAGCAACTCTTGCAGGTGAAAAAGTCGCAGCTAAGGCAGAAGTTGCAGCCGCAACCGACGATGCTAAGAAAGCTATCGCATCAAATCCAAACTTGGATGATACAGCTAAAGCAGCCGCAATCAAGGCCGTAGAAGAAGCAGCTAAGCAAGCAACAGAAGCTATCGACGCAGCGAAAACTCCAGCTGACGTTAATGCAGCAACTCTTGCAGGTGAAAAAGCCGCAGCTAAAGAAGAGCTTAAAGCAGCTGCAGCAGATGCAATTGCCGCAATCAATGCAAATCCAAACTTGGATGAAAAAGCGAAAGCCGAAGCAGTTAAGGCAGTTGAAGATGCAGCTAAGACAGCAACAGAAGCTATCGACGCAGCGAAAACTCCAGCTGACGTTAATGCAACAACCCTTGCAGGTGAGCAAGCAGTAGCTAAAGCAGAAGTAGCCGCAGCCGCAGCGGATGCTGTTGAAGCTATTAAAGCAAATCCAAACTTGGATGATACAGCTAAAGCAGCCGCAATCAAGGCCGTAGAAGATGCCGCTAAGACAGCAACAGAAGCTATCGACGCAGCGAAAACTCCAGCTGACGTTAATGCAGCAGCCCTTGCAGGTGAGCAAGCAGTAGCTAAAGAAGAGCTTAAAGCAGCCGCAGCGGATGCTGTTGAAGCTATTAAAGCAAATCCAAACTTGGATGATACAGCGAAAGCCGCAGCAATCAAGGCAGTTGAAGATGCAGCTAAGACAGCAACAGAAGCAATCGATAAAGCAGCAACACCAGCTGACGTCAATGCAGCAACCCTTGCAGGTGAGCAAGCAGTAGCTAAAGCAGAAGTAGCCGCAGCCGCAGCGGATGCTGTTGAAGCTATTAAAGCAAATCCAAACTTAGATGATACAGCGAAAGCCGCAGCAATCAAGGCCGTAGAAGATGCAGCTAAGACAGCAACAGACGCTATCGACGCAGCGAAAACTCCAGCTGACGTTAATGCAACAACCCTTGCAGGTGAGCAAGCAGTAGCTAAGGAAGAGCTTAAAGCAGCCGCAGCAGATGCTATCGAAGCTATTAAAGCAAATCCAAACTTGGATGATACAGCTAAAGCAGCCGCAATCAAGGCCGTAGAAGATGCAGCTAAGACAGCAACAGACGCTATTGACGCAGCGAAAACTCCAGCTGATGTCAACGCAGCAACCCTTGCAGGTGAGAAAGTAGCAGCTAAAGCAGAAGTTGCCACAGCCGCAGCAGATGCAATTGCCGCAATCAACGCAAATCCAAACTTGGATGATACAGCTAAAGCCGCCGCAATCAAGGCCGTAGAAGATGCCGCTAAGACAGCAACAGAAGCAATCGATAAAGCAGCAACACCAGCTGACGTCAATGCAGCAACCCTTGCAGGAGAGCAAGCAGTAGCTAAAGCAGAAGTTGCCACAGCCGCAGCAGATGCAATTGCCGCAATCAACGCAAATCCAAACTTGGATGAAAAAGCGAAAGCCGAAGCAGTTAAGGCAGTTGAAGCAGCCGCTAAGACAGCAACAGAAGCTATCGACGCAGCGAAAACTCCAGCTGACGTTAATGCAGCAGCCCTTGCAGGTGAGCAAGCAGTAGCTAAAGCAGAAGTTGCCGCAGCCGCAGCAGATGCTGTCGAAGCTATTAAAGCAAATCCAAACTTGGATGACGCAGCAAAAGCGGAAGCAGTTAAAGCAGTTGAAGATGCCGCTAAGACAGCAACAGAAGCTATCGACGCAGCGAAAACTCCAGCTGACGTCAACGCAGCAACTCTTGCAGGTGAGCAAGCCGCAGCTAAAGAAGAGCTTAAAGCAGCCGCAGCAGATGCTGTCGAAGCTATTAAAGCAAATCCAAACTTGGATGACGCAGCAAAAGCGGAAGCAGTTAAAGCAGTTGAAGATGCAGCTAAGACAGCAACAGAAGCTATCGACGCAGCGAAAACTCCAGCTGACGTTAATGCAGCAACCCTTGCAGGAGAGCAAGCAGTAGCTAAAGCAGAAGTTGCCGCAGCCGCAGCAGATGCTGTCGAAGCTATTAAAGCAAATCCAAACTTGGATGATACAGCTAAAGCAGCCGCAATCAAGGCTGTAGAAGATGCCGCTAAGACAGCAACAGAAGCTATTGACGCAGCGAAAACTCCAGCTGACGTTAATGCAGCAACCCTTGCAGGAGAGCAAGCAGTAGCTAAAGCAGAAGTTGCCGCAGCCGCAGCAGATGCTGTCGAAGCTATTAAAGCAAATCCAAACTTGGATGATACAGCTAAAGCAGCCGCAATCAAGGCCGTAGAAGATGCAGCTAAGACAGCAACAGACGCTATCGACGCAGCGAAAACTCCAGCTGACGTTAATGCAACAACCCTTGCAGGTGAGCAAGCAGTAGCAAAAGCAGAAGTAGCCGCAGCCGCAGCGGATGCTATCGAAGCTATTAAAGCAAATCCAAACTTGGATGATACAGCTAAAGCAGCCGCAATCAAGGCCGTAGAAGAAGCAGCTAAGCAAGCAACAGAAGCTATCGACGCAGCGAAAACTCCAGCTGACGTTAATGCAGCAACTCTTGCAGGTGAAAAAGCCGCAGCTAAAGAAGAGCTTAAAGCAGCTGCAGCAGATGCAATTGCCGCAATCAATGCAAATCCAAACTTGGATGAAAAAGCGAAAGCCGAAGCAGTTAAGGCAGTTGAAGATGCAGCTAAGACAGCAACAGAAGCTATCGACGCAGCGAAAACTCCAGCTGACGTTAATGCAGCAACCCTTGCAGGAGAGCAAGCAGTAGCTAAAGCAGAAGTAGCCGCAGCCGCAGCGGATGCTGTTGAAGCTATTAAAGCAAATCCAAACTTGGATGATACAGCGAAAGCCGCAGCAATCAAGGCAGTTGAAGAAGCAGCTAAGACAGCAACAGAAGCTATCGACGCAGCGAAAACTCCAGCTGATGTCAACGCAGCAACCCTTGCAGGAGAGCAAGCAGTAGCTAAAGCAGAAGTTGCCGCAGCCGCAGCAGATGCTATCGAAGCTATTAAAGCAAATCCAAACTTGGATGATACAGCTAAAGCAGCCGCAATCAAGGCTGTAGAAGATGCCGCTAAGACAGCAACAGAAGCTATCGACGCAGCGAAAACTCCAGCTGATGTCAACGCAGCAACTCTTGCAGGAGAGCAAGCAGTAGCTAAAGCAGAAGTTGCCGCAGCCGCAGCAGATGCTGTCGAAGCTATTAAAGCAAATCCAAACTTGGATGACGCAGCAAAAGCGGAAGCAGTTAAAGCAGTTGAAGATGCAGCTAAGACAGCAACAGAAGCTATCGACGCAGCGAAAACTCCAGCTGACGTCAACGCAGCAACTCTTGCAGGAGAGCAAGCCGCAGTTAAAGAAGAGCTTAAAGCAGCCGCAGCCGATGCGAAAGCAGCTATCGATGCGAATGCTAACTTGACAGCAGAAGAGAAAGCCGTAGCCAAAGCAGCCGTGGATGCAGAATTAGCAAAAGCTAACGATGCTATCGATGCAGCTAAGACAGCAGATGCAGTAGCCGCAGCAACTCTTGCAGGAGAGCAAGCAGTAGCTAAGGAAGAGCTTAAAGCAGCCGCAGCCGATACTAAGAAAGCTATCGACGCACATCCTAACTTGACAGCAGAAGAGAAAGCAGCAGCTAAAGCAGCCGTAGATGCAGAATTGGCGAAAGCTACTGCAGCCATCGACGCAGCAACAACAGCAGATGCAGTAGCCGCAGCAAAACTTGAAGGTGAAAAAGCCGTAGCTAAAGAAGAGCTTAAAGCAGCCGCAGCCGATGCGAAAGCAGCTATCGATGCGAATGCCAACTTGACAGCAGAAGAGAAAGTTGCATTAAAAGCAGCTGTGGATGCAGAATTAGCGAAAGCTACTGTAGCCGTAGATGCAGGAACAACAGCTGCTGCTGTAGATGCAGCAACACTTCTAGGTGAACAAGCAGTAGCCAAAGAAGAACTTAAAGCTGCAGCGGCCGATGCGAAAGCAGCTATCGATGCGAATGCTAACTTGACAGCAGAAGAGAAGCAAGCTGCTAAAGATGCTGTAGATGCAGAATTAGCGAAATCAACTGATGCTATCAATAATGCTAAGACAACTGAAGAAGTAGAAGCAGTAACACTTGCAGGTGATAAAGCACTTGCTAAAGAGGAAATCAAGGCAGCAGCCGACGATGCTAAGAAAGCTATCGATGCAACTCCAAACTTGTCAGATGCAGAGAAAGCAGCAGCCAAAGCAGCAGTAGATGCATCAGCAGCGGAAGCAAATAAAGCAATTGACGGTTCAACATCTTCAACTGAAGTTCAAGCTGCTAAAGATAAGGGCAACTCTGCTATTGCAGAAAATGTTCTTGATGCAGCTAAACAAGGTGCTAAGAACAAGCTTATGGAAGAAGCAGAGAAAGCGAAAGCTGCCATCGATGCAAATCCAAACTTGACACCAGAAGAGAAAGCCGCAGCTAAAGCTGAAATCGATAAAGCTGTTGAAGAAGCGATTATTTCTATCAACGGTGCTGGAACTCATCATGCATTGGGCGAAATCAAACTTCCACTTTCAGCTCTTATCAAACCAGTTGTAACAGTAACACCAGTACTTGATCCAAACAACTTGACTGAAGAAGAAATTGCTCGCATCAAGGCTCTCCTTGAAGAGAACAATACATTCCCAGAAGGAACTGAGATTATCGTTTCTAAAGGTGCTTCTGTGTCAATCAAGTACCCAGATGGTACTATCGACTTGGTATTGCCAGCAGAGGTTGTGAAACAGGCAGATACAACTGCTCCTGCGATTACAGACGATGCTAAAGGTAATATTGTAGTTGCTCCATCTGAAGAAGCTGTTGAACTTGTTGTTACCTATGTAGATAACAATGGTAAGGCTCAACTTGTTGTTGTTACTAAGGGTGCAGACGGTAAATGGACAACAACTGATAAAGTTGTGATTGTAGATCCTGTTACTGGTCAAGTTATCATTCCAGGTTCTGCTATCAAGCCAGGAACAGTTGTGACAGCTTACTCTAAAGATATGGCTGGAAATGTTTCAGGATTAGGTTCAGCAGAAGTTGAAGCAGTAGATGCAAATAATCCTGCAGCAGGAGTGAAAGTGAAATCAGTTACTTCTACTTCAAATGCCAACAAGTCAACTAAGAAAGCTAAGCAATTGCCAAATACAGGTGAAAAAGCAACTTCAGCAACTTCACTTGGATTAGCAGTTCTTGGAATGGGATTAGCACTTTTCGCAGCAAAGAGAAAAAAAGACGAAGAAGAAGCTTAAAATAAGCCATTCATCGAAATCTTTTTGATAAGAAACTAGCTTTTCTCGAAAAGTTGAGCACAGATGGATATCCCTTGGTAAGTCATCCATCTGTACAGTTCAAAATAAAAAGGATCTAAGGTCATTAGACTTTAGGTCCTTTTGTTGTTGGGAAATGGTTGAAAATCAGTGGTCATTATGAGAGAATAGAAAAATACATATTTGCACAGTAAGTGTCTTAGGAGGTTTCTATGAAAGAACAGGATTTTCTAGAGGGTCTGCGGGATGCTATCCCAACAGCTCTGGGCTATGCCAGTATCGGTTTGGCCTGCGGTGTCGTTTCGGTCAATTCAGGAATTTCCGCAGTGGAAATGGCTTTGATGAGCCTCTTGGTCTATGCAGGGAGTGCCCAATTTGTCATGTGTGCCATGATTTTGGCAGGGGCTCCCTTGGTGTCCATAGCGGTGACGGTTTTCTTTGTCAACCTGCGGAATTTCCTCATGTGCCTGCACACGACGACCATTTTTCAGGGCAACAGTCTGGGGTCTAATATCCTGATTGGTTCTTTTGTGACGGATGAGTCCTATGCGGTGCTGCTCCGTAAGCACATTGAGGAAAAGCAGATTGCCCCTAGCTGGATGTACGGCAATAACTTTGCGAGCTACGCTTCTTGGGTAACCTTTACCATTTTGGGTAATGTGATTGGAGGGCTGATTCCAAATCCAGAGCAGTTTGGCTTGGATTTTGCCCTGGTGGCTATGTTTGTCGGCATTTTCTCAGGTCAGTTGGAGGCCATGGCTCGGACCATTCCGTTGAAAAAAATCGGCTTGATTTTGCTGGCGGTGGGTCTGGCCTATGTCGGTCTGTCTGTGCTAGTGTCGTCCTATGTTGCGGTGCTTCTGGCAACGCTCTTGGGCTGTTTTGTGGGGGTGATGATTGATGATAAAAACTAGTGTTCTATTGATTATTCTGGCGGCGGCTCTGGTGACCTGGGTGCCACGCGTCCTGCCTTTTGTCTTGACGCAGAACAAATCCCTGCCTCCAAAGTTGGTGAAATTTCTCAGCTTTCTGCCCATCACCATTATCTTTGCCCTGACCCTCTCTAGCATCATGGACGAAGAGGTAGGCTCCCTTCCCAGCCTTCTCCCTGTCGAAAGTCTGGCCCTCATTCCGACCTTTTTGGTGGTCCTGAGGACCAAAAATATCCTCCTCGCAGTAGTGGTTGGTGTCTTGACGACAGCTGCTCTCCGCTTGCTTTTCTAGGAGGTGGCTATGGTTAAGAAAAATGCCAGAGGTGTGGTACTTTGTCTAGTCTTGGCTTTGGTGGGACAGTGGTTAGGCGGCTTGTTTCCACTGGTGGGTGGGCCTGTTTTTGCCCTTCTAATCGGAATGAGCCTGCATTCTTACATTTCAAGGAAAAATACATTTCAATCAGGCTTGACCTTTACTTCTAAGAAGGTCTTGCAGTATGCGGTCATTTGTTTGGGATTTGGATTAAACTTATCTGCGGTCTTGGCAGTTGGGCGCCAATCTCTACCGATTATTCTGTCAACCATCAGTTTTGCCTTGTTTTTGGCGGTTCTGATGTGGAAAATCTTGCCCATTTCATCTCATCTGGCAACCTTAATTGGCGTAGGGACCTCTATCTGTGGAGGGTCTGCCATTGCGGCGACGGCTCCTGTTATCCAGGCGGATGATGAGGATGTGGCACAGGCTATCTCGGTCATCTTTCTCTTTAATGTCTTAGCGGCCTTGATTTTTCCGACTTTGGCAACTTGGCTTGGTTTTTCGACCGATTCGGGTCAGGCCTTTGGGATGTTCGCCGGAACGGCGGTCAATGACACCTCGTCGGTAACCGCGACAGCAGCTACTTGGGATAGCCTTTACGGACTGGGCAGTCAGACCTTGGACACGGCAGTGACGGTCAAGCTGACGCGGACTCTGGCTATTATCCCGATTACAACGGTCTTGGCGATTTGGCGGAGTCGAGGAAAGGGAGTTCAGGCAGACAAGAAGTCCCTCTTGGCAGGTTTTCCGACCTTTATCCTCTATTTTATCTTGGCCAGTCTGGTGACTACAATCGCGGGTCGCTTTGGACTGGGGATGGACTTGTTTGCCCCACTCAAAACCCTGTCCAAATTTCTCATTTGTATGGCCATGGCGGCCATTGGTTTGCGAACAGATGTCTTTTCTTTGGTGAAAAATGGCAGAGCTGCTCTTTTTGTCGGACTAGTTTGCTGGCTGGGCGTGACTGTGTTGACACTGGTTGGGCAGGCGATTTTGGGTATATGGTAACAGTAAAACAGCCTTCTCTTGCGAGAGGCTGTTTTTATGATTTCAAACGGAAAGTCTGCGGGGCTTTTTTCAATAAAATCCAGTAACCGATGCTGACATAGGCAATCATAGCCAGGGAAATGAGTAGGATATACAAGTGACTGCCTAGGTCCAGCTGGGTGTTGAGGTAGGCTACCCAGTAGAGGGCACCGCTGAGAAATTTATAGACTGGGTTGACAACCTCCATATCCTTGGTAAAGGGTTGGAGAATATAGTAGATAAAGAGGTCGTGGAAGGAAAATAGGGCTGTTAGACTCAGCAGGAGCAGAGCAGTTAGGAGATAGGTTTCAATAGGGAGTTGCGCTCTGGTAAAGATGATGAGGGCCAATAATAGAGAACCAGAGAAGGCAGCATTTAATTTTACAGTTTGCAGAAAACGATAATGAAAGCCTGCAATAATGGTCTTTGCTTCGCGGTAAAATGGATAGTGGAGCATGGAAATATCGCAATTAACAAAGACCATCTGTGCGACTGCTTTTCCCATGGAGGCGGCATACATGACCATGAAAGCAAAAGGTAGTCCCTCGATGTAGTTGGCATTGCTTATCTCTATATCCTCTTTTGAAAACCAACGAATTCCTTCAATAAAAAGGACAATAGCTAAAAGACAACCCAATCGAAAATGCAGTTTTTTCGCAAGGACAGAACGATAGCGGTCAAATAGCAGAGCGTTTAGGTAGGTCATGCCTGACAGATGAGTCAGGTCCTTTCCTGTTTCCATACTCAGTTTCGCCTGCATCTGTAAACCTTGTCGGGTGTACTCGTTCCCTTTGGTCAGCTCAAAAATCTTCTTATCCATCTGCAAGGACTGGTCCATGCAATAATAGAGATAGTCCAGATGATTGGTCTGTTGCTTCAAATAACCGTAGCCAAACCAAATCAGCAAGACCTGACAGACAAGCACAGGCAGTAAAAAGATGGGTGACAGATGATTGCGGAAGAGGATAAGACTGGCAATAGTTGCTAGACCAGTACCCAAGATAACCCAGGATTGCCAAGAATTACGGCGGGATAGAATCCGTCGATTAAAAAAACAACGATTGAGAGCCTGTCCGGTAAAACTTCCTGCTGGAATGGTCAGTAATCCTAGAGGCAGATAGAGCCAATTTCCTGATAGGCTAGAAAAAATCAGCAGGGCAGGCAGGTAGGACAGACTGGTGATAATGGGTTCTACAAATAGTTGACTTTGGAGAAAACTAGATTGGGAAAGTCCAAAATTTTGCATGAATTCCCGTTCGGACTTGGCGATAAAAGGCTCAAATCCCTTGCCAAGCCGATAGGTGTAGCCAACAAAGATCAGCCATAGAGAAAAGCCAAGGAGCCAGGTCCCTGGAAGAATATTCCAAAAGGTCAATTCCTCACTGGCTAAGATATTCATCCAAAAGGAAGCAAAGTAGAAATTCAAGGCCAGCCACAAACCCTTGACAAGAAAGCGACTGGGAATGGAGAGGACGTGCAGGATCAAAAAGAGACTAGACTTAAAGCTATAAGACTTGAAAATACTCTCTGGAATGCTCTGGCCCACAAGCGGCAGTTTTCGCAGGTAGTAGAAAAATCCGTTGACGGTCCGATAGAGATTGTATTTTTCCTGATACCAAAAATAACGTAGAATGGTTTTCATAAGTCCCTCCTAGTCTGCGGTCAAAAGGGCAACCACTTCCTGTTCAAAATCAGGATCGTGGAGCTTGTCACTCGGAACAGCCTGTAATTCTTGGTGATGCAGCAAAACAATCTCGTCACAGAGATCCTGAGCCAGTTGTAGAATATGGGTTGAAAAGATAATGACGGAATCCTTCTTAGCCTCCCGAATCAGCTGTTTAAACTCGTGGGCAGCCACTGGGTCAAAGGAAGTCAGTGGCTCATCCAAGAGCAGGACAGGAGGTTGAACAATCAAAGACAGGAGTAACTGGACCTTGTTCTGCATACCGTGGGAAAAGTCCTTGAGTAGACGGTGCTGGTCTTCTTCTCCGATACCGACTAAGTTCAGCCATTCTTCTGGACTGCGAGGAGATTTGAGCTTATCCTTGTGGATATCCATATAGAAACGGACAAACTCGTAAGCCGTCATAAAGGCAGGTAGTTGCGGATAGGTCTGGGTAAAACCGATGTCCGTGTTGTCGTAGTCCAGAGCTTCCTCGCCCTCTACAAACTGGATACTGCCACTGTCTAGGGTCATATTACGGGCAATGCAGTTAAACAAGGTTGTCTTACCAGCCCCGTTCCGTCCCAGCAAGCCGTAAATCTTGCCTTGTTCAAATTGAAAACTGGCATCCTCCAGAATAATCTTGTGATCAAATTTTTTAGAAATAGAAGAAAGTTTCAGTTGCATAGCGAACCTCCTCTTGTTATATTGTTATGACTTTATCATACAACAATAAACAAAAAAATTCAAGCAAAATTTGCTTGAATTTATAGAGAAGATAGGGAATGTTTTTGTTTGCCGTTCTTGTCAAAGTTGGCATCCTCTAACCAGCTTTCTAGTCGCTGTTTACGGGAGTCCCATTCTTTGTCTAATATAGAAAACCAATCTGTATCACGATTTCTTTCCTTATAGACCAATGCTTGTCGAAATGTGCCTTCATAGGTAAAGCCCAATCGTAGTGCTGCTCGGCGCGATGGACCATTTAAATGATCACACTTCCATTCATATCTGCGATAGCCTAGGTTTTCAAAAACATAGGACATAAGCAAGTAGTGAGCCTCTGTTGCTTGGCGTGTTTTTTGGAGTTTTGGAGAAAAGAGGACCCATCCCACTTCAATGACGCGATTTTTAGGATCTATGCGCATCAGTGCAAAAGTTCCAATAGCCTGATTGGTAGATTGGTCAATGATAGCAAGATAATAAGGATCGGCTGAGTCCAACATGTGTTGGAAATATGTTTGAAAACTTGGATAGTCTTTAAAGGGAACAATAGATAAATAGGTCCAATCAGCTTGATTGGCAGTAGGACCATAGAATTGATATATTGCATTGGCGTGTTCTGGTCTGAGTTTTTCCAAGCGAACGGTTTTTCCTTGGAGCACATCAATAGTAGGGAGACTACCAGCTTGATGATGGGGTATTGGTACGCCGATTTCTTGATTAAATGAATTAATAGGCATATCCTCTCCTTTTAGGTTGAGCTTTAAGGGTGATTTTGAATAGTGTACTACTCAAAGGAAATCGAACTCAGACTAGGCGACGAAGATGTAGATAGAACTGAAGTTCATCAAATCAAGTCAACAACGTCTGAGTTGGATTTACGAAGAGTAGGAACTCCCTGCCACCCAGCCAGTTGCCAAACAGTAGGTAATGTTAAAGCCACCGGTGTGGGCATTGATGTCCAAGACCTCTCCTGCAAAGTGAAGGCCAGGAATTTTCTTACTTTCCAAGGTTTTTGGATTGATTTCCTTGAGGTCAACGCCACCCTTGGTTACAAAGGATTTGGCCAGAGACATCTTGCCTGTAATCTTGATAGGTAAGGCTTTGAGGAGGGTGACCAGTTCAGTCAGGTCTTTTTGGGAAACTTGTTTGACCTTACGGTCATAATTCTCAGCGAAAAAGTCTGCTAGGCGGTCTGGCATGAGTTCTCTGAGGGCATTCTTGACGGATTTTTCCCTGTTGGCTTCTAAATGTTCAAACAAGTCCTGTTCAGAATGGGTCGGCAGAGCATCGAGAAATGCGGTTTCGCCGCCTTTGACAAAACTAGACAGCCGAAGGGCAGCGGGTCCCGACAGGCCAAAGTGGGTGAAGAGCAGGTCGTGGGTGATGACGTGTTTACCGTAGGTCAGAGTGACGTCGTCCAGGGAAATGCCTTGCAGCTTCTTGTGGGGGAAGTCGGTCAGAACGGGGCTTTCAGCGGCCTCAATCTCCGTGACTTCCAGCTTGAAGTGGCGGGCAATATCGTGGCCAAAGCCAGTCGAGCCAGTGGAAGGATAGGTCTTGCCGCCAGTGGTGACAATCAGCTGGGGAGCCGTAAAAGTTTCCTCGCTGGTCTTGACATGAAAGAGGTCATCAATCTTGCGTACGGACACCACCTCAGTCCCTGTGCGGATGTCCACGCCATTTTCCAGCATCTTCATCTCCAGGCACTTGATAATGGTCTGGGAACGGTCGGTGGTCGGAAAGACACGGCCGTGGTCCTCCACCTTGAGCTTGACCCCATTTTCCTGAAAGAAATTCATGATGTCGTGGTTGTCAAACTGAGAAAAGACGCTGTATAGAAAGCGGCCATTTCCAGGAATGCCAGCCAGTAGGTCTTCCAAAGTGCCGTTGTTGGTCACATTGCAACGTCCGCCACCTGTGCCAGACAGTTTCTTGCCCAAACGCTTGTTTTTTTCGAGGAGCAGGGTTTTCTTGCCGTAAAAGCTAGAAGAAATCGCGGCCATCATGCCAGCAGGCCCCGCTCCGATAATAATGGTATCTACTGTGTTCATGCCTTTATTGTATCATATTTTCATCAAGAAAGTAGTTTGAGTCTTTGCTATGATTTGTGGAGTTTTTCCTTGAAATTGCGGAAGACCATTGACGGGATAGGGGAGTATACTTAGACTAAGGGAAATTAGTTTTTATCAAGAGCCTGTATGTACAAGCAAAGTATTTTTGTGGAAGCTGCATTGTGAATTCAGGTTCTAACAATTCCGTCTGTAGCATGAAAGAAAGTAGGTAGAAGAATGGTAACTGAGCAAAGAGAGTATCGTTTTCCAGCAGGTTTTTTGTGGGGCTCCTCCACTTCAGGGCCTCAAAGTGAAGGAAGCGTAGCTGGTGATGGAAAGGGGTGGAATAACTGGGATTACTGGTACAGTCAGGAACCGGAGCTCTTTCACCAGCAAATAGGACCGGAACAAACATCAACTTTTTATGAACATTTCCAGTCAGATTTGGATTTGTTGGTGGAAACAGGTCATAGTATTTTTCGCACCTCTATACAGTGGTCACGTTTGATTCCGAAAGGGATAGGCGAGGTCAATCCGCAAGCTGTGGAGTTTTATAGGGCTGTATTTGCAGGTATTCGAGAGCGTGGGATAAAGCTTTTGGTCAATCTCTATCATTTCGATTTACCCTATGTCTTACAGGAAAAAAGGGGCTGGGAAAATAAGGAGATTGTCTGGGCCTATGAGGCTTATGCTCGCCAGTGTTTCAGTCTCTTTGGAGATCTGGTGGATCATTGGATTACCTTTAATGAACCCATTGTTCCAGTAGAATGTGGCTATCTAGGAAGCTATCATTATCCTTGCAAGGTGGATGCAAAGGCAGCTGTGGTCGTAGCGTATCATACTCAACTAGCTAGTTCTTTGGCTGTTCGGGCCTGTCACCAACTACACCCAGACCACAAAATTTCCATTGTTCTTAATCTTACTCCTGCCTATCCAAGAAGTCAGAGTCCAGAAGATTTACAGGCAGCGCGGATTGCTGAGCTATTTCAAACGAGAAGCTTTTTGGATCCATCTGTTTTGGGACAATACCCGAGGGAACTGGTTGACATTCTTGAAAAACACGGTTTATGTCCAGAAACCACAGAGGAGGAATTGACTATTATCAAAGAAAATAGGGTTGACTTCCTGGGGGTAAATTACTACCAGCCCCCGCGCGTGCAGGCTCCTTCAGAAGATGGATGGAACGAAGAAGCCACTTTCCTATCCCAATATTTCCAGCCTTATGATAAGCCTGACAAGAAAATCAATCCCCATAGAGGCTGGGAAATTTATGAAGAAGGGCTGTACGACATTGCCAAAAATATCCAGGAAAACTATGGGAATATCGAATGGTTGGTAACTGAAAACGGCATGGGAGTTGAAGGGGAGGATGTTTTTGAAGAAAATGGCATGATTCAGGATGACTATCGGATTAACTTCATGGAAGACCATTTGATTCAGCTCCATCGAGGTATTGATGAAGGGGCGAACTGTAAGGGCTATATGGTCTGGACATTTATTGACTGCTGGTCTTGGTTAAATGCCTATAAAAACCGATACGGTTTGGTCTCGCTTGACCTCCAAACTCAGAAGCGTACCGTTAAAAAATCTGGATATTGGTTCAAGCAAGTGAGTGCTAAAAATGGTTTTATTAGATAGAATGTATATTTCGTTTCTACATAACATTGCATTGAGATAGGATGCTTTTGAGGTTTGTGATTATCCACTAATGCTTGGTAAGAAAATTCTTATATTATCCAGTTAGAGAGGGATAAAAACTAAATCAGCGAACACCTCCACATTTCAACAATAAAACAGCCACTGATAGCAGATTTTGCTAAAAATGGCTGTTTTTTCTTATTTTCTCATTGAGAATGAGAGTTAAAAAAATAACGGTGTTAAGAATTGCACTGTTAACTAGAAAGGTAATTGTGGTATAATAGGTACATTAGGAGGTTCACTATGGTTGAATTTACTCTTGAGCCTTTTGCTAACGACACTTTCAAATTGCTTAAATCATTGAAAGAAAATCAAATTGAAGTAAAAGGCATTTATTACATACCGCTTTCTCAACAAGAGATTGCAGACATTAACAAAATGTCAAAACTAAAAACGAATAGACTTCTGCGTGACTTGATTGAAGGCGGCTTTGTCTGCCCTTATCAAAATAAACGTGGAAAATATGAAATTACTGAAAAAGGACATAAGGTATTGTGCCTAATTCAGAAGAAAAATGTATAATATTGTGGAGAATTAGAATGTCAAATGTGGAAAATGCATCTGTAATAAATAATTTGATTAAATTAATAAAAGATATTTCGGAATCAAAAGTAGATTTTAAACATGCTAGTATGTTATTAGAAAAGTTTGTTGACGAACAAGATAAAGATGGGGTAATAGAATTAGTTCGTTCTATTGGAATTCTACCAGAAGCCATAAAAGCAAGTTCTTCTCAAGAAAAATTATTTTCTAAGGCTGGAGACATTATTTTAGCTAAATCTTTTCGTTTACTTAACTTAAATGCAAAGCCACTTGAGCAACGTGGCAATGCAGGTGACGTGATAGCTTTGTCAATTGAATTTAATTACGGTATTATCGCCGATGCAAAATCCTTCAGATTAAGTAGAACAGCTAAAAATCAAAAAGATTTTAAAGTTAAGGCGCTCAGCGAATGGAGAGAAGACAAGGATTATGCTGTTTTAACTGCGCCTTTTTTTCAATACCCAAGTGATACTAGTCAAATATACAAACAGTCGCTAGATGAAAATGTTTTGCTCTTTAGCTGGGAACATTTGTCAATAATGTTGCAATTAGAATTATCAGAGAGTAATTCTCTTTCCTTAGAACAATTATGGAATTTTCCATTGAAGCATAGAAAAAGAACTACAGTTGAAGATTCAAATAAAAACTTTATGGCTGATTTTAACCTTTATTTCATGGATTTGTTTAAACTTGAAAAAGAACAACTTCAAGAATTACTTCAGGCTGAAATTTCAAAAATAAAAGAACGTTCAATTTCAGAAATTGAATATTGGGAAAGTCAAGTCAAGAAAATAAAAACTTATTCACGAGAGGAAGCTATAGAAGCATTGTTAAAAGAAATAAATATTTCTGCAAAATTGAATACGATTAATAAATTTGTTAAAGGACTTAGTAATGAAGGTAGATTGTTTTTATAATGATGATTCAATTGTTGGCCTAAAACAAATACCTACTAATTCTGTTCATGCTATTATCTCAGATATTCCTTATGGAATTGACTATGATGATTGGGATGTGCTACACTCAAACAATAATAAGGCTCTTGGAGGGGCATCTGTTGCTCAATCAAAGAATAGACTCTTCAAGCGCAGAGGAAAACCATTGAATGGTTGGTCAGAAGCTGATAAACTTCGACCAATAGAGTATCAGAACTGGGTTTCAAGCTGGGCTAGTGAATGGAAAAGGGTTATTAAACCTGGGGGCAGTGTATTTGTATTTGCGGGAAGACAACTTTCACATAGAGTGATTGTAGCATTTGAAGATGCAGGTTTTACTTTTAAAGATATGCTTAGTTGGGAGCGTGATAAAGCTCCACATAGAGCTCAAAGATTGTCTAAAATATACGAGAGACGAGGAGATACAGCTAATAAAGAAAAATGGAGCGGTTGGCGAGTTGCGAATTTAAGGCCTGTATTTGAACCCATATTATGGTTTCAAAAGCCATATAAAACGGGAGGAACGTTGGCTAGCAATGTTTTAGAGACTGGAGTTGGCGCTTGGAATGAGAACGCTTTAATTAAGTGGAACAAGAATAAAGATAGCTTGAATCAATCAAATATAATTAAAGTTGATGTCTTTGCAGAGGATAGGGGATATCACGCTACGCAAAAACCGCTAAATTTAATGAAATTATTAATTGAATTGGTGACAGTTGAAGAACAGGTTGTTTTAGACCCATTTGCGGGAAGCGCTACGACACTAATAGCTGCCAAACAATTAAACCGAAAATATATTGGATATGAAAAAGATTCTGATATTTATAAAATTGGAATCAATAGATTAAAGCATCTGATATTATAAGGTTCTATTTCTCCACTCCAACACTTGTAAATCCTCCTCATCAATTAATGAAACTCTTTCCTCAGCCAGTTCTTGGTAGAGAATATCCTGAATATTCTTCTGTTTCAAAATCATAGAGACTAGAGACCATCTCGCTAGTTTTCTATATCGGGGGATATGACACTCTTTGGCAATGGCATATAGTCTTGTTTTAGGAAGAACTAGGAGGTATTCACGTTTATTAAAGGAAAGGATACCATCTTCCTCGTTAAATTTGAAATATGGGTTGTCAATTGCATCTCTTGCTTTCTCAGTTTCTTCTTTCAAAACTTCCATGTAACGGGAACTTGGTTTTGGTAATACTAATGTTTTTTGCCTTACTTCGGTTGAAGTAAGGTTTTTCTTTGTCTTTAAAATCTCAATAAAGATAGCTTCTGCATCTTTTTGAGAAGTGGGATAATGTCTATGTTTAGTTCTCCAATTGCGAATATAGGTGAAGAAACCAATGTAGTCTTGTAGATACTTAGTGGATACATTAGTCATATTACGATAGATATACTGTTTAATCTCTTTATGCAATTCATTGACACGACCAAGAGATAAGCCATTCTGGTATTTCAATTCGGTGAAGGTATCAAATAACACTTCTCCCCGATTGGTAATACGATCACTAATCCCTTCATAGTAGAGATGTTCTAACACTTTCTTATTTGCTTTCTTTTCAAATTCTTCTGTCGCCTGCATCACATAGCCATGATCTCCAATCACTTTAATATAGTTAGAAGGACGAACATAGTGAGGTGTATTTCTCAATTTGCAATAGTCCTCATAAATACTATTTGCATCACTACAGAGATAAGAAATATTATCAAAGTGTTCGTCAAACAAATCAAAGAAAAGTTCAGGTGATACCTTGCCTAAACTCGCTACTTTACAAACACAATATCCTCTACTATCAACAGCTGTGATGACAGTGGCGAATTCTGAACCCATCACGCCATACTGGGAAGGTTGCCTGCCATAACGTGGTTTCCTATAGGCGTTCTTACTGATAGTGGAAACTAACTGCCGACTTCCTTTTTGACTTTCTCTAATAAAAGTCTCATCTACTTGGACAACCCCTGTTAATTGAGGCATTGGCATCTCAGCCAGAGCATGAATTAATTTCATTCTCCAAAACCACACAGTTTTATAATCAATGCCAGCGCAGCCATAATCATTTATCAAGACATTCATCATATCGTGAATAGGATAGCGGTTTATCACCATTTCTAACACTTTAACCCAAATATCCCAATGCCAACGTGTCTTCTCCAAAATAGTGTCAGTAAAGCGATTGAACCGCTTATGGCAGTCCTTGCATTTGAACCGTTGAATGTTATGCCGTTTTCCATTTTTGACCACAGAATCAGAGGTACAAGAAGGACAAGTTGTATTAACTTCTAATTTCTCTAAGCGTTGCTCAAAATTAGATACAACAAGCTGATTGAGTGTGTTGGAGAAATCACTGCTTTGCTTTTGAAAATAGTGTTCCACCACGTTTTTAAATTGTGTATAAGGTAGTGTTTCCACATAATTCAAGACATCTTCTAAACTGAGTTGTTTTTTAGCCATTTGCTTCCCTCTCAACTCTTTATAGTTTAATTATCTACACCATAATTGTACCATAAAAAGAAGTGGTTTCACAACAAGAAATAGATATATTTTGAAAAAATGCTAGTGAGTAAATTTGAAATGAAGGTATTTATAACTATCACACGATTATTGGATAATATAAGAAAATTCCCCTAGATTTGACAGGGATAGGGTTCTGTGGTAATATTTTAATGATACAAACTATGAGAAATGTAAGTACCGAGGATATTATGGGAATCGAAAAAACAGTCAGTGAGTTAGCTGAAATTTTAGGAGTGAGCCGGCAGGCTATGAATAATCGTGTCAAATCACTTCCTGAAGAATTTGTAGATAAAAATGACAAGGGTGTGACCGTTGTAAACCGTGCTGGCTTGATTAAGTTGGAGGAAATCTACAAAACAACCATTTTTGAAGATGAGCCGATTAGCGATGAAGTCAAGCATCGTGAATTGATGGAAATTTTAGTTGACGAGAAAAATGCTGAAATCATCCGCTTATATAGTCAATTAAAAGCCAAAGATAAGCAACTTGCCGAAAAAGATGAACAACTCAAGGTCAAAGATGTGCAGATTGCTGAGAAGGATAAACAGTTGGATCAGCAACAGCAATTGACACTAAAAGCTATGGCTGATAAGGAAGTTCTCAAGTTGGAATTGGACGAAGTTAAAGCACAGGCAGAAGAAGTGCAAGCTAAAGGCTTCTTTGCACGTTTGTTTGGGAAATAAAAAGGTCCGGGGGACCTTTTTATCATGAGCTTGAAAACAAGAGAGCGAATAAAGGTCCGGGGGACCTTTTTATCATGAGCTTGGAAACAAGAGAGCGAATAAAGGTCTGGGGGAGTGAAACAGTCTGGGGATAGACTGTTTCAGCCCGAGTCTGGAAATAGGAAAGCGAGGTACAGTCTGGGGATAGACTGTTTCAGCCCGAGCTTGGAAATAGGAAAGCGAGGTACAGTCTGGGGATAGACTGTTTCAGCCCGCGCTAAAAAATGGAAGATGATATGTGATATAAGAAGATTGGTGGGCACCAATCTTTTTTAGTTTAAGTAGTGAGCACAATTGAATTTTTGTTTTTCATTATATTAATTGGGCTCAAAGACTCTAGAAATCAGAAATGAAAAGGGATACAATTAAGACAAGGAGGAAAATATGGTTGATAATCGTACCATGGCAATTCTGATGGAATTGTTTGCGACTCGAAAAGAAAGTTTGTACGAACTTAGTATTCAAACAGGAATTGAAAAGGAGCAGCTACATTCTAATTTGGAACTAGTCAATCAATTGTTGCAAGAACATTCCTTCCCGCAGATACAATACAAAGATAGCGAGTTTGTTATTTCTACGGAGCTTTACAATCAAAAAGAAAGTGTATTCTCGCTCTTTCGCAATCGCCAGATCTATCTTTCGCAAGAAGAAAGACAGCTTCTTATCTATCTTTATACCTTTATCCGAAAAGAATTTGTATCAAACGTTCACTACCAAGAATTATTGAGTGTGAGCCGTAATACAACGTTGACGGATATTAAGAATGTAAAGGAACTTTGCTTGGACTTTCAAGTACGTTTGGAATATACGAGGGCGAAAGGCTATCATCTAATTGGTCGAGAAGAAGATAAACATCGCTTGGCGCTTTATGCACTCAGTAATTGTTTGCAGTCTTCGATTGGTGTGTGGGCTTTGGATTATATTCTTAAATCTTGGGGTGAGGAAAATCCTATTGAAGAATTGAAAATAGTGAGTCAGCAAGCTTGCAATTATTATAAAGTCTCAGCTTTAGAAGAGAGATTGGATGAATATTTGTATTTTTTGATATTTTTATTTATCCGTCAGGCGCGTGTTGGCAACCTTATTAACTGGAATTTTGAAGGAAAGGTAGGGTTTGTAAAAGATTTTCTGCAACGCCTTTGGAAATTATTACGTTTAAAAAGTACTAGCACATTAGAATTAAATGCTGCGACACAAGAGTATCTGTCACATTTACTGCAAGGATGCTTAGAAGGTGAGAGCGGAGAAAAGGATGACCTATTTTACCACTTGACTGTAGAAATAGTGGAAGAGATGGAACGTTTGTCCTTAATTGCTTTTGAACATCGCTCGGAAATGATTGAAGGTTTGCAACGTCACCTAATTCCTGCTTACTATCGTTTAACATCTCGTTTGGTAAATGTCAATTCATATACTGAAACCATCAAAGAAGAGCATGCCGACTTGTTCTATCTTGTAAAAAAAGCTTTGCGGCCTTTGGAAGAGCATCTAGGTTTTACTATACCAGATAGTGAGGTATCTTATTTTGTCATCCACTTTGGTGGCTACATCGAAGCAGGTCAACAACGTTCATATCGTTATCGGGCCTTGGTTGTTTGCCCAAATGGAGTGAGCTCTTCGCTGATTGTAAAAGAAAATCTACGGCAACTATTTCCTAATATCTATTTTGCCGATACCCATTCCTTACAGGATTGGAAGATGCTAGACATGACAGACTATGACATGGTATTTGGAACTATCAAGCTGAATATAGAGCTACCATTTTTCTTGGTATCCCAGCTGATGACCTCTAATCATAAAAAAGAATTATTTCATTTGGTTAATCAGCATTTCCCAAATGCGGCTTATTTTCCGATTGAGATTGAGCAGTTATTATCACTTGTTGGGAAACATGCAACCATTCATCAGGAGCAGGCTTTAAAATATGAATTGGTGCAGTTTCTCAATCAGCGCTCCCATGAGCAAAGGGGAAGGAGTCCTATGTTAGAAGAATTGATTACAAAAGAGACCTTTCAATGGTCTGAGGAAGTTTTAGACTGGCAAAAAGCAGTTGCCCTGGCTGCACGACCTCTGGTAGATAAAGGAGCTATAGAAACTCGATATATTGATGCTATGATAGCGAAGGTAGAAGAGTTTGGTCCATTTATTGACCTAGGTAAAGGAATTGCGATTCCACATGCACGACCAGAAGATGGGGTTAATGAGGTAGGGATGTCAATGTTGGTATTGGATAAGCCAGTTTATCTATTGGATGACCCTAGTCATGAAATTCGGCTGTTCATTTGTATTGCAGCCGTGGATAATCAAACCCATCTCAGAGCACTCTCGCATTTGACAAAAATTTTGCGAGAAGAAGAAAATATTCAACAACTTGTCGGCGCCAAAGAATTTACCGACGTACAACATTTATTAAAGGAGGAACAGTAATATGTTACGAATTGGAACAGCCTGTGGTTCAGGTTTAGGCTCTAGCTTTATGGTTCAAATGAATATTGAATCCATTTTGCGAGATTTAGGTGTATCAGATGTTCATGTGGAGCATTATGATCTAGGTGGTGCTAATCCGAGTGAAGCAGATGTGTGGATTGTCGGACGTGACCTGGCTGATTCTGCAACTCATTTAGGAGATGTTCGAATATTGAATAGTATTATTGATATGAATGAGTTGAGGGAACTTGTCACGGCTATCTGTCAAGAAAAAGGTTTGGTTTAAATCGTATACACGGGGGATGACCCGCAAAGATAAAATTATAAAGGAGACAGAAAATGATATTGGATTTTCTCATTGATATTGCTAAAACTCCGGCAATTCTGGTTGCTCTCATTGCTATTCTAGGTTTAGCCTTACAGAAAAAGCCCGCAGCAGATTTAATTAAGGGGGGCTTGAAAACTTTTGTTGGTTTTATTGTTGTTGGTGGTGGAGCGAATATTATTGTTGGCTCGCTTGAGCCATTTGGTCAAATGTTTGAACAAGCTTTCAACTTGAAAGGGGTTGTTCCAAATAATGAAGCAATTGTAGCGATGGCTTTGGATAAGTATGGAACTGCTACATCCTTGATTATGTTGCTTGGAATGGTCTTCAATATTGTTATTGCTCGCTTTACACGCTTTAAATATATTTTCTTGACAGGACACCACACACTATATATGGCCTGTATGATTGCAGTTATCATGAGTGTTGCAGGATTCACTTCTGTCGGCTTAATTGTGATGGGTGGGTTGGCTTTAGGTCTGATTATGACACTCTCCCCAGCTTTCGTTCAAAAATACATGATTCAATTGACAGGAAATGATCATGTTGCTCTAGGTCACTTCAGCGCACTTGGTTACTGGTTGAGTGGTGTAGTAGGCGGTTTGGTCGGTGATAAGTCTAAGTCTACTGAGGATATTAATTTCCCTAAAGGTTTGGCATTCTTGCGTGATTCAACTGTCAGCATTGCCATTTCTATGTCCTTGATTTACATGATTGTGGCTTTGTTTGCAGGCGGTGATTATATTAAGGAAAACCTTAGTGGCGGTACTAACAGTATGATTTATGCCTTGACCCTAGGTGGAACTTTTGCAGCAGGTGTTTTTGTTATCTTATCTGGTGTACGCTTAATTTTGGCGGAAATTGTTCCAGCCTTCAAAGGAATTTCAGAGAAGTTGGTTCCGAATTCCAAACCAGCCCTAGACTGTCCAGTTGTTTATCCTTATGCACCAAACGCCGTGTTGATTGGCTTTATCTCTAGTTTTGCAGGTGGTATTGTCAGCATGATTATTCTTGCCTTGACTGGTGGTGTCGTTATCCTTCCAGGTGTCGTACCACACTTCTTCTGTGGAGCTACTGCAGGTGTTATGGGGAATGCCTCAGGTGGTGTTCGTGGAGCTGTTTGCGGTGCTTTTATGCAAGGCGTTCTCATCAGTTTCTTGCCGGTGTTCTTGCTCCCAGTTTTGGGAGACCTTGGTTTTGCAGGTTCAACATTCTCAGATGCAGATTTTGGTCTATCAGGTATTTTCTTGGGAATTCTTGCTAAAAATGGCGGTATTCTCACAGTTTCTGTTGGTATTTTTGCAGTATTGGCCTTGATGCTTGGATTGTCATTGGTGAAAAAAGAACAGAAAGAAGGATAATATGACTAGTGGTACAGCTGATTTGAAACGATTTGCCAAAGAAATTCGCTACCATACCTTGGCGACTTTGAATCAATTAGGATTTGGTCATTATGGTGGTAGCTTATCAATCGTAGAAGTGTTGGCTGCTCTATATGGAGAAATTCTGGACATTCGTGTCCAGAATTTCTCTTCTAAGGAGCGGGATCACTTTATTCTGTCTAAGGGACATGCAGGTCCAGCACTTTATAGTACGTTGTATTTGAAAGGCTTCTTTGATAGAGATTTTCTCTTGTCGCTAAATCAAAATGGAACACATTTGCCTTCACACCCTGACCGAAACTTAACGCCAGGGGTGGATATGACAACAGGTTCGTTGGGGCAAGGGATGAGTGTCGCGACAGGTGTTGCTTATGGTAAGAAGATAGAACAGTCACCGTACTATACCTATACTCTGGTAGGGGATGGGGAGCTTAACGAAGGTCAATGCTGGGAAGCGGCTCAGTTTGCAGCCCACCACGAACTATCGAAACTGATTCTGTTTGTGGATGACAATAAAAAACAACTAGACGGTCGTACCCATGATATTTGCCAAACCTTTGATTTTGTTGAAAAATTTCAGGCTTTTGGTTGGGAATCAGTGCGTGTGAATGGTGCCGATATAGATGCTATTATAAATGCTATTCTAACAATGAAGTCAAGTAAGTCTCCTCAACCAAAATGTATCGTTCTTGATACTACTAAGGGGCAGGGAGTTACCTTCTTAGAAGAATTAGAAAGCAATCACCATTTGCGTTTGTCGGGTCAATTACGGGAAGATTTAGAGCAAGTAACACTTGTTTTAGCGAGAGAGTTGGAGGTAACGGAATGAGACAGACAAAGGAGATGCGACTGGTTTATAGTGATTTTCTAGCTCAGGTAGGGCAGGAAGACACAACCATAGCAGCTATTGAAGCAGATTTATCCAGTTCAATGGCTACCAACAAATTGTCCTCTGTTCTGGGTGGACGCTATGTCAATGTAGGTATCATGGAACAGGAAATGGTAGGGGTAGCAGCTGGATTATCTCTTCTAGGATACAAGCCATACATTCATACTTTCGGACCATTTGCTAGTCGTAGAGTCTATGATCAGGTGTTTATCTCTCTAGCTTATGCCCAGCTTAATGCCACGATCATTGGTTCCGATGCGGGGGTATCAGCGGAGATGAATGGTGGGACTCACATGCCGTTTGAGGAGCTGGGCCTAATGCGGCTCATTCCAAAAGCGCGTGTTTATGAGGTCAGTGACGATGTCCAGTTTCAAGCTGTTCTTAAAGAAACCATCAAGGTAGAGGGGTTGAAGTACATTCGCACCATTCGGAAAGCGCCAACGGCTATTTATCAAGGTGGAGAAGATTTTAGCAAAGGCTACTGTGTCCTTAGGCAAGGGGAGGATATGACCTTGCTTGCGAGTGGTATTATGGTAGAGCAGGCATTAAAGGCGGCGGATCAGTTAGAGGCTCAAGGAGTATCTGTTCAAGTCATTGATCTTTTTCGTATCAAACCAATTCATGAAGACATACCAGCTCTATTATCAGGAAGACCAGTATTAACTGTAGAAAATCATAATCGAATTGGCGGCCTAGGTAGCAGCATTTGTGAGCTAATGGCTACAGATTTAACGACCCCAGTACATCGAATTGGTATTGAGGAGTCTTTTGGTCAAGTTGGTCAACAGGCCTATTTGATGGATGTTTATGGACTGACAGCAGAGCATATTGTTAAACAAGCACAATTAATGTTACAACAATAGTGAGATAGTAATTCGTATTTTATGTAGCCCTTCGATTTACTTTGGCTTGGAAATAGGAAAGCAAATCAAATGTAAGAAATCAAGCTCCACTTAGGAACTTGATTTTTTCTTATTCTCTAACCATTCTTCTCTTAAAATTCCATATTTGATAGAATCATGATAATGTCCTTGCCAGTATCGAACCTTGCGGATATGGGCTTCTTTGGTCATGCCTAATTTTTCTGCGGTTCTCATCATGCCCTTGTTGCCAGACCAGGTAGTGAGCCCGATGTGTTCCAATTCTGCAAATTGCTGGAAAATGGTATCAATCCAGAGTTGGAGAGCAGCTGTGCCATATCCTTTGCCCCAGACCATGTCGTCATAGATTTCAATCCCGATTTCGAGCCAGCGTGTTGGCTGGCACTCCCAGTATAGTCTTTTAGTTTACTTTTAGTACTAGGCAACGAGCCGCAGGCATAACTGGAGTTAGGCAAGGCGAGTTAACGAAGTAATAAAAGAAAAACTAAATGACGATAATAGCTCACAAAGCCGATAGGCTGCTAATCCACCAGAATTGCTCTGACACAATCTTTTTGAAGCCACTGGTAAAGTTCCAATGCTTGAAAATCCTCAAAAGTGGCACAGGCCTGGTAGTCATCAAAATAGGGTGCCGCAAACTCCTTCCAGCGAGGTGCGACTTGACGGTGGCCAATGTTCCAAAGTGTATACAAATAATCTTCATACTCTTCGAAAATTAAAATTATCCGTTGTCAACTTGCCTTGATGAACCCCAGTTCTATCGTCGGCTTCGTTTCCTAGGCTATTTTTAATTTTCATTGAGTATCAGTCATCGGTGCAATTCTAATCATGAGAACCTCCTTTATTTTTCTAGTCTAGCATATTTGATGAAGGCTTGCAATTCCTAGTAGAATATGGGAAACTAGATGTATGAAAAGGATACGACGTACATTTCAAAAAGTTTACTACAATTTAGATAAGATATTACTGCTCTTTTTCACTCTCTTTGCCTTTATGGAATTTGTCTGGATACCACTCAATTCCTGGCTTTCGGAGAGTTTGCTGGCCATGACGAACCATGCCTATCTCTCACCGACGAATTTGTTGTCGGTGTTTGCTGAAAATCCGCTCGTAACAGGCTTGTTTATTCTCCTCTTTTTTGTCAACATTGCCATTGCCTATCTAGAATTAGCTCTATTGTTCACAGGGGTTTGGCAACTGTTGGATGAAAAAGTCAAGCACCTCCCCGACTATTTACGGGATGTACGAGATAGTATGGTGGCGATTATCCGTCACAGCAGCCTACCAAAGGTTTTATTTCTGCTCTTTTACTCAGTTATTCTTCTCCCGTCTTTACGACGGGTATTAAATATCTATTATTTTAATAAAATCGTAGTACCCCAATTTATCGTAGATTACCTATCCAACACAATCTGGCTAGGAATATTGATTTTGTTCTTTCTCCTCTTGTTCTTCTGGCTCGCATCACGCTTTATGTACGCTCTGCCGAACATTTACTTTGAACACAGGAGTGTGAAGGAATCCATCGCTTATTCTTGGAAAAAGACCAGGGGAAGAAAACAAGTCAGTTCCTTTTTCCGTCTGATTTGGCTGGTCACTTTTCCAGTCCTCCTATTCACAGGAATAGGGATATTGCTCTATCTAGTACAGCTAGTGGCTGAACCTTATCTACCAGACACAGGCCCTTCATATTGGCTGGCAGTTGTTTGTTATGCAATCCTAAAATTAGCCTACTACGGAGTAGTTGCGCTCTTTATGATGGGATTCATTAGTCTCTTAACAGGGAAACAATTACCAAACTACCGCCGTAAACGCCTCCGTCATCGCTTGCGATTGGCAATTTTGCTAGTATCTGGTCTGGTATTCGGTACCCAAGGAGTGCTTGCACTCTACTATCCCTTCGATACCCTGCCAGTTACCATTTCCCATCGCGGTGTTGACAATGGCAATGCTGTCCAGAACTCTATCGAGGCCCTAGAGAAAACCTCTCAACTCAAGCCAGACTACATTGAGATGGATGTTCAGGAGACGAAGGATGGTCAGTTTATTGTCATGCATGATACGGATTTATTGGCTTTGACGGGCAATCCCGGAGGTACACATGACTATACTCTTGCAGAGTTGACAGGGATGACTGCATCTGAAAATGGCATGACAGCTCCAGTTCCTTCTTTTGATGAATATCTTGAAAAAGCGGATGAGCTGGGACAGAAATTATTGGTAGAAATTAAAGTGACCAAGGCAGATTCGCCAAAACTCACCCAGAATTTTTTAAAAAAATACGGTCAACGTTTGATTGCCAAAGGACACCAGATGCAATCACTAGATTACCGTACTATTATCGAAATAAAGCAGTATAGCGAGAAATTAGTATCATTCTTTATTCTTCCGTTCAACTCTATCTATCCGACGACGGTTGCTGACGGCTATACTATGGAGTATACCTCGCTTGATCAAAACTTTATGGTAAAATCTTGGATTCGTGGGAAGTCAGTTTATGCTTGGACACCGAATGAAGAAGAGAGTATGACCAAGATGTTGCTGCTACAAGTGGATGGTGTCATCACTGACAACATGACCGATCTCCAAAGTCTGATGGAGGAAATGAAAGAGAATCGACGTTATCCAGACCTCTTTTTCCTGCAATTTCAGTCTTTGATTTATAATTTTGAATAAACAAAGACGCGATGGCCCAATCGCGTCTTTTCTGTCTTAAAATGGTAATTTACCTGCAAAGGCACCTAGTTTTTTCTGAGTTGCCTTGTCAACTTTTGTAAGTGCAGCGTTGACGGCTTGGATTGTCATTTCTTGCAAGGTTTCAAGGTCGTCTGCATCCACAACATCAGCCTTGAAGTCGATAGAAACCAATTTCTTATCTCCAGTAAAAGTAGCAGTAACCAAGTCCTGTACAGAGCTACCAGTAAATTGAGTAGCAGCCAACTCAGCCTGGCTCTTCTCCATTTGTTTTTGAAGTTTTTGAGCTTGGCGCATCATGTTTTGCATATTCATCATAAGATTTTTAAGATTCCTTTCCTATCAAGGGTTTAGACCCTGTTTGTAAATTTTCCTTGCCTTATGTTAAACTTTTTTAAAGACAGAAGCAATTTCTTTTTGTTGGGTTGGAAATAAATGCGAGTATACATTTATTGTAGTGTTGATTGAGGAATGACCCAATCGTTTCATCAAAGTAAAGAAAATATAGTCTTTACCTTCTCCATTACGTAAACCTTGGGAAACTAGGAACGCAGCATGAGAATGTCTGAAATCATCCATCACTAATATCTACCTTCCATTTCTCATTATTTTGTCTAGTTACTGCCATTTGAAACTCTTTTTTCAAGAGCAGTATCTTCTCGTACGTTAGTAATTATATCATGTTTTGGAGATAACTCAAAGCCTAGAATGTCTTCAATAGTCTTGATTGGGACTCGCCCAATCCGTTTATTCTTGTACCAAGAAAAATCGTCTGAGACAGATTTACTATTGGTCAATAACCACTTTTCTATTTTTTATACACTCGATTTTCTTCTTTCAAGAACTGGATAACGTTATCCTTTAACTCCTCAAAATCACCTTGAAACGTAGCAATCTCGATTGTCTTTTCCAGTCCATCGCTTAATGAGAGATTTGACTGAAAACCATTCATTGCTAGAAACATGTGTAAAGCAAGTACAGCAGTCCTTTTGTTGGCATTATAGAATGGGTGTTTCTTGATTAGATTTATCCAGATAATTGCAGCCTTGCTATAGATATCCGGATAAAGTATTTTTCCAAAAATTTCTTGCTTTGGTTGTTCGATAATCATTTGAAGGCTATTTAGGTCAGCGATTCCTACTGGTTCTTTAGGAGAATACTTTCCGATAACCATAACATTGATTTTGATAATGTCTTCAGCGGACAGGTATTTCATTTATCTACTAACTCTTTCAATAATTCATCGTATTGATTCATGGCTTTTTCAAGTTCTCTATCAAAATCAAATTTTGGCTCAGCTTTACGAATGATAACATTACTTCCAGAAGTGACGAATTCGATTTCTTCACCAATTTCTGCGCCAAGTGCCTCTTTAATAGCGTTTGGGATAGTGATAACAGTGCTGTTGCCTGTTTTTCGTAGCAGAACATTCATTGTATTTACCTCCTATATTTGTAAATACATTATACAAGATGTATACAAAAATTAAAAGTAAATAATTTAACAGGGTCTGTTTTATTTCAGACTTTTTCGCAATTTTGGGTACAATGCAATAAAATAGTAAATAACTTAGTAAAAGACGTAGTAAAAACTTGGGATTTCAATATAGGGCGTTACCAACCACTATCGGGTTGTTGATCAAACTATATTTTTTATGTTGTAATTAGCTACATGTTTTACTTTCGTTATTCGTACACAGAAGAATATTTCAGAAACGATCAATGACTGAAAACATCAATATTCTAACTTTGCAGAATAGGCTACAAAGTACAGAAGGTGGTAGCTATCAGGAAAATTGGTCGTTTTTTGCGTCCAATAATGATTGTGAATTTTTTTGAAAGGCTCTACCTTCTTAAAATAAGTTATAGTCAGCAATATCGGACATAAATTTGACATATTAATCTATTTTAAATTGACTTTGAGGGATAAATTCGCTATAATATAAGAAAAAACTGGTTATAACCAGAAATCGAGGAGGAGCTATGTTCCGTTTAGCAAAAGAAGAATTAGAAAAATTGGGAGCCTTTATCACAGCGACTGAGATTTACCAACAGCCTGTCTTGTGGAAAGAGGCTCATCAACTGTATCTTGACCAGTTGGAGAAGATTGAAGCCTTCCTAACAGCCATCAAGGACAAGCATGACTTTGTTCATGTGATTTTCACTGGTGCAGGGACTTCAGACTTTGTTGGTCAAAGCATTGCCAACTACCTCAATCAAGTCAATGACTTGAAACACATTCGTTTTTCTGCCATTGGTACGGTTGAATTGGTTGGTCGCCCACACGATTATTTACAGGCGGATGTCCCAACAGTTTTGGTATCCTTTGCTCGTTCAGGTAACTCCCCAGAAAGCGTCGCAGCGGTAGAAGTAGCTAAGCAATTGGTTGACCAGCTTTACCAAGTGACCATTACCTGTGCACCAGAGGGCAAATTGGCGATTGCGGCTGAGGGGGATGCGGAAAATCTCCTACTCTTGCAACCGGCTGGTTCAAATGACAAAGGCTTTGCCATGACAGGCTCTTATAGCTGTATGGCTCTGACAGCCCTCCTCGTATTCTCTCCAGCCAGTCAAGAAGAAAAAGCTGCTTGGGTTGAGACCATTGCCCGTCTAGGTCAAGATGTCTTGGACCGCGAGGATTATGTACAAGAATTGATTGACCTTGATTTTGAACGAGTGATTTATCTCGGTTCAGGTGGCTTCTATGGTGTAGCCCACGAAGCACAGCTCAAGATTTTGGAATTGACGGCAGGTAAGATTGCGACCATGTATGAGTCGCCACTGGGCTTCCGTCATGGACCTAAATCATTCATCAATGAAAAGACCTTGATCTTCCTCCTTGCATCAAATGATGCTTATACTCGCCAGTACGATATAGACTTGCTTAATGAAGTTCATGGTGATGGCATAGCAGAGCAGATAGTGGCATTGTCGGCTGATAAGTTAGCAGGTACAGAGGCAGCCAACTTTGTCTTGGCAGAGGGCGGAGCTGATTTACCAGATGTCTTCCTAACCTTCCCTTACATCATTTTTGCCCAAACAGTATCTATCATGGCAGCTATCAAATGCAAGAATTTACCAGATACACCATCTCCAACAGGCACCGTCAACCGTGTGGTACAAGGTGTGATTATTCATCCTTTAGAAAAATAGGCACATCTATTCAATGATGAAGAAATAGAGCTATTCGGTAGAGTTTTAACACATAAAAAACACATAAAAAACACACCCACTCACTCGAATATCATGGTACAATGATAGTATAAACCCGTGGTGCTAGTTCATTTCAAAATAGCGTAAGTTATGAGCTAGAATAATTTGTTCCATTCGTAACTGTAGCCCAGTCAATCCTCTAGCAAAGGTTTGTTCTATATCAAATAATGCGCATAACTCGGAAAAGCGAGTTTCAACAGTTCTCCTCATAGCCAGCAATCTCCAATTATTATGCTTATCAGCACTTTCCATATTCTGACGCAGAGGAGTCCATAAGTGGTATCCCCTCTGTTCCAAGTTCTTTTTAAGCTCAAGACTGAGATAACCCAAATCTGCTAATATCACAGATTGTTGGCAACCCTCTAACAAGTCATCCACCACTTTGATATCATGAACAGAAGCTGGCGTAACAACATAGTTCAGAATATAGCCAGATAGCGTGACGAGCATGTGAACTTTGAAACCATAGAACCATGATTGTTTCGACGCATTGTAACCAATATCTGCCACCCCCTCAAAAATTCTTGCCCTATGGTTTCGAACAGGATGACAAAGAGGCAAAGGAAAACTATCCATGATGACGATGGTGTCAGGTGATAGTTGACGGTTCATCGCTTGGCGAATCAGTTGTACCAACCAAATTAACTGTTTAGAACGTCGATTAAAGCGACTTCTTTCCAGTAATCTTCCGCAAGAAAAGAATCGGCAGATTCTATAAAAATGACGTTGTGATTTGATTCCTAGCTCAGCTTGTAATAAGAGTAAGACTAAGAGTGATTTATCCGAAACTTTAGAGAGGCTGACATTATGACGATGTTTCAGTGAGTCAGGACAATAATCACGATAAAATTGATGACAAATTTTTGATAATTGTTGCATATTCCATTGTATGTGATGGGATTTTGCAGTATACTGTAAGTGGCTCATTTGGACTGACCTCCTGTTAGTTTAGGCACTTACAGTATAGTCCATTTGGGCTTTTTAGTGTATTTTGAAATGAACTAGCACCACGGGTAGTATATAATAAAATATAATTAGGAATAAATAGAAATGGAAACTGCAAATAAAAAATTCAGATATAGTATTCGTAAATTTAAAGTCGGCGTAGGCTCAGTGCTACTTGCTACTTGCTTACTTGGGGCGGGAGTCTCGACACCAACCGCTTTTGCGATGATAGATTCTTCCCCAGCCACAGAGGATACCGAAGTTAAAAAAACACCTCTTCAACACCTCAAAGAACTTGTGGAAGAGCTAAAAATGGACTTGGCAGAGTTGGAGAAACTTGAAAAGTACGAGAAATCAGCTTACCCTATTCAAGATTATTTGTGGAAGGAGTTTTCTGATTTTGGAACAAAAGAAATGGCTCGAGTTTCTTCTTTGAAGGAGGAAGATTCCCAAATTCCAAATATTGACCCTTTAGTTGACTTTGGAAATCATATTAAATGGGAGCGTTTGACGCGTCAAGTTGCTCAGTATCGTAAAAAATATCCTGATAATAAAGAAATTGAAGAAGAGTACAAGCAACATTTGGAGCAGACCAATGGTAAAAACTATGGTAGTCAAGAAGCTTTAAATTTACAAGCTTCTGTTAACGAAGCAGAACAAGCGTTTGAAAAGATTAAAGAAATAGTTAAAAAGCTAGAGCCGAAAGCTGAAGAGCCTGCTCCAGTACCAGAAGCTCCAACACCAAAAGAAGAGCCGGCACCAGCACCAGAAACACCAACACCAAAAGAGGACGCTCCAAAAGCCGAGGAAGAAGCTCCGAAAACAGAAGAAAAAGCTCCAGAATCGAAGGAAGAAACACCGAAAACTGACACGGAAGCTCCTAAAGATGAGAAAGAGGTTCCAGCCCCAACTCCAATTCCAGACACACCAAAAGAGGAAGAGGGACCAAAACCAATGGAACCAGAGGCTGATAAGCCAACTCCTCCAGCACCGGATGCAGAGCCAATACCAGAAGCACCAAAAGCAGAGGAGGACACTCCGGCACCGAAAGTAGAAGAGGAAACACAGGCACCTAAGACAGAAGAAAAAGCTCCAGAATCGAAGGAAGAAACACCGAAAACTGACACGGAAGCTCCTAAAGATGAGAAAGAGGTTCCAGCCCCAACTCCAATTCCAGACACTCCAAAAGAGGAAGAGGGACCAAAACCAATGGAACCAGAGGCTGATAAGCCAACTCCTCCAGCATCGGATGCAGAGCCAACACCAGAAGCACCAAAAGCAGAGGAGGCCACTCCAACCCCGAAAGTAGAAGAGGAAACACAGGCACCTAAGACAGAAGAAAAAACTCCAGAATCGAAGGAAGAAACACCGAAAACTGACACGGAAGCTCCTAAAGATGAGAAAGAGGTTCCAGCCCCAACTCCAATTCCAGACACTCCAAAAGAGGAAGAGGGACCAAAACCAATGGAACCAGAGGCTGATAAGCCAACACCAGAAGCGCCAAAAGCGGAGGAAGAAGCACCGGCTCCGACTCCAATGCCAGAGGCTCCAAAAGAGGAAGAGGTTCCAGCTCCAACTCCAGCACCGGAAACTCCAATGGACGAGCCGAAAATGGACGAACCAAAAGCGGAAATGCCAGCACCGGCCCCGAAAGAGGAGGAAGTTCCGACCCCAGCTCCAATGCCAGCGCCAGAAACACCAAAATCCGAGGAAGAAGCACCGGCCCCAACTCCAATGCCAGAGGCTGATAAGCCAACACCAGAAGCACCAAAAGCGGAGGAAGAAACTCCGGCACCGACTCCAATGCCAGAGGCTAAGCAACCAGAAATGAAGCAGCCGAAAGCAGAAGACATGCCGAAGGAGGAAATGCCAGAGGCTAAGCAACCAGAAATGAAGCAGCCGAAAGCAGAAGACATGCCGAAGGAGGAAATGCCAAAGGCGGAGCAACCAAAAGCGGAAGACTCTGCACCTAAGACAGCAGTTCCAGAAGTCGCACCAAAAACAGCGGAAAAACCAAAGCTAGACTTTACAACAAAAGAACGCAAGGTAGCAGAAGCTCTCCCTATCAAAGAAGAAATCAGATATGATGCAAGCCTAGCACTTGGCAAATCATACCTTCTTCAAGAAGGAAAAGCAGGTAAAAAAGTATCTGTTTATCAAGATGTCATAGTTGATGGTAAAGTTGTCGCAACCAACCTATTATCAGAGACTGTTGTTGAAGGTCAAAACCGTATCCTTGTAAAAGGTAGCTTGAAAATGAAGAAAGAAGAAGTAAAAACAACTCCTTCAGTACAATCAAATCCAACAATGAGTCAGAAGGGTGCACCTTCTGCAAACAAAGCAACACTACCTGCAACAGGTGAACAACGCAATAACCTAGCCTTAGTAGGCCTTGGTTTAGCTGGAATTAGCTTGGCAGTAGTCGCTACAGCTATAAACAAAAAATCTAAAGATCAAATCTAAACCATTATGAAACAGCGACAAAGAGGCCGGGCGGAAACGCCCAGCCTCTTTTTAGAACTGAAAATCAAATATTAGTGCGGTAAAATTAACTGTGATTGACTTAAATCAAGGTGGATTTGCCATTGAGAATTATCCCGAACAGTGCATTCAAAGTCGGTGGTGTAGAGAATCAACTCCAAGACATCGCCTTTTTTCAGCTGATAAATGGTCGGTTGCAGTTTCCAAATCACATCCATCCACTGATCTGGCATCACTTCCTCGACAGTCATCAGGTCGGTGCGGTTTTGCAGGTTCATAAAGCCCTTGGTCACCAAGCGTTGTGGCATCTCCACATAAGGCAACTCCACCAGATTTTCTTGGGCATGGTAACGACCGTTGTCTAGACTCAATCTTGCTTTAGGCGCAGGGATTGGGGCTAGGCGTTTTTTATTTCCCTTGTCCAATAGCTGAGCAGATAAGAGGCCTTTGGCTACACTAGAAGCCACACGGAGTTTCAGCGTGACCTGTCCGTTGAGCAGGAGGTCCTCCGTTACAGGTAGTTCGATGCTGACTTGATTGGCCTTGCCTGCATAGAGGTCTTGGTGGAAACTTGGGTAGGATTTGCCGTAGCGGTCAAAATCTTCTTGGGCATACTGATTGGAAATGGTCTGGTTTCCAGTTCCTAGTGGCAAGATAGTTTCTTTCTCACCGCCAAAGGTGTCCAAGGTCGTCCAGGTCTGCTCACCGCTGTTGTCCTGCCAGATAACCGTTGGCAGTTGGTAGTTGTTCTCGTAGCCCAGCAGTTTTTGACTGAGCAGGGCATTCATGGACTCACGGAAATCAATAGACTGCCAGTTGTTCATATACACATGGGCACCGTTGTGGAAGAAGAGGTGCTTTTTGATACGGCTTGGTAGGGCATGGAACATATTCCAGACATGGATTGGCTTGACATTCCAGTCCTGTGAGCCGTGGGTAAAGACCACCTCACATTTGACCTTGTCTGTGTGGAGAAGATAGTTGCGGTCATGCCAGTATTGATTGTAGTCGCCGCTGGTGCGGTCCAGGGCAGCACGCTCGGCAGCTAGTCCTTTTTCGTAGGCTTCTTTACTACGGAGGAAGTCACCTGCTTGCAGACTTTTCGAGTAAGTCAGGGCGGTCAAGCTGTCCAAATCTTCGCCTGGATAGCCGCCAGGGCTGGTCACCAGCCCGTTTTCACGGTAGTAGTCATACCAAGAGGAAATCCCTGCTTCTGCGATGACGACTTCCAATCCGTCCACGCCAGTTGTTGCCAAGGCATTGGACATGGTGCCTAGATAAGATAGTCCCGTCGTCGCCACCTTACCATTGGCCCAATCGGCCTTGACCTCAATCGAGCGAGTGTGGTCTGTGTAGGCCTTGGTGCGACCGTTCAGCCAGTCAATCACCGCTTTGTAACCCTCAACCTGCTGGTAGTCGCCAGATGTCATATAGCCCGTCGAGCCCAGTGTGCCGACACCAGACACATGGAGGCTGGCAAAGCCGCGAGCGAGGAAGTAGTCATTGAGGGAGTAAGAAGTGATGTGGCCCAGTTTTTCAGTAGCAGGGCTGACAGGCAGATCCCGCTGGTCCAAGTCTAGCTTGGTGATGCTGGCCTGCTTGACCTGAATGGTGCCAGCAGGTTTCTGTGCTAATTCCCCTTCCATCTTATGCAGGGCCTTATCGCTAGCTACATCGTTAACTCCTTGATGATAAGGACTGTTGGTAATCACTGCAGGGATTTTTCCGTCAAAGTGCGGACGGAGGATGGACAGCTTAACAATGTCTGTCTGCCCAGTCCCAGCCGTATCGACAGGCGTTTCGACATAGACCACCTCACGAATAAGTTTTTTTGTTGAAAAGGTTGCCAAAGATTTGCCGTTGAAGAAGTGGTAGCGATTGTCCTCTGGAATCAGGTCATCGCTGACCAGCTGGTCAATCAAGGTATTTCCAGACTTGGTCCGAGTATTGAGGAGCTGATAGAGGTTGTCAATGATGTCCCCATAGACAATAGGAAATTGGCTAGCCTTGCGGAATTCTTCCACATCTGTGTAGTCCACACCAGGCACAAAGCCCAGCAACTGAAAGGCCACTTGATAAAAAATCTGTTCTGTCAGCTCACGGTCAGACTGGAAGAAGGTCAGCAGGTCTGTGTCCCAATCCGCAATCATGTTGGACAGGGCAAAGTCGGTGTTGGCTGTCAGGAAATGGCACTTTCTGACAAAGGTTTCTAAATTTGTCTTGCTACTTGCATTAGGAATCAGTTGAAATCCCAGAGAATCAAGTTCTTGCAAGTAGATAGAGGTCTCTTTTTTTATGAAAGAAAATTGATTAAAGCGCATAAATTCTCCTCTTTTTTAGGATAATAGTCTATAATAGCTATTATATCTGATAAGCCAGTGTTTGTCTAAAAATTATCAGTATATATAAAAATATTAATGTATAAAACGACGATACAATTAGTTGTAAAATGATGAAATTTTTTATACAATATTGTAGAATGACTGAGGAGTGAAATGTATCGTGTTGAGAAAAAATGAAGCTATAGTCCCTATTTTACGTATTAATAATAGGGCTATTAATCAAGGATTTTTAGAAGAAAATCTAGGAATGAAAACCAAGCTAGAAGATGGTCCTTTTGCTGATTTTGGAGATAGAACAAGTCCAGAAACGAAGCTCGTTTTGACAGAATCTCCTGGTAATCGCACCCGTGCTGTCGAAGGGCTTAAAAAACTGAATAAAATTGTGATAAAAGTAGATAATGCCTCTGAAATTGAAGCTTTGCTGGCGCAAGGTTCACAGTATAGTAAACTCTACCAAGGAAAAAATGGCTATGGTTTTGAAGCTGTGTCGCCAGAAGGAGACACCTTCCTTTTGCATGCAGAAGCGTCTCTTGATGACCTAAAAGCAATCCTTCCACCTGTTCCATTTAAGGTGCAGGATGACTTTTCTGGTCTGACTGCTTTTTCAGTAGAGTCTATTTGGCTTAATACCCCACAAGCTAGTATCAGCCAAGACTATTATGAGGCTATCCTACCTCAACAAGCCTTTTTGCGTTTTGTTGGAGCAGAAGGTAAGGATTTATTAACTCCTGCAGAACAAGTTTGGGATTTAGAAGGCTTGCGTTTTCCCGTCGAGCAGGACTTTGATTGGGTACATTTGGAAAGCCAGTTGGAAGGACCATTCTTTAAAGATAAAAAAGCAAGCTTTATCCAAACGGTTGACCCAAGTGGTATTGAATTGTGGTTCGAAAAATGAGACAAGCGATTTCAGACAAGATTTCAGAGCAGATTGGGCAAGGAGTTTATCCTGGTGCCAGTCTGGCTCTTTTTTCTAAGGGTCAGTGGCAGGAATATTATTTAGGGACCCAGGATGGTCAGTTACCAGTTGAGGCAGGTTTGACCTATGATTTGGCATCTGTTTCCAAGGTGGTTGGAGTAGGGACTCTTGTGACTTTTCTGGTTAATAGCGGAGCTTTGGAGTTAGATAGGACCTTGCAGTCTTATTATCCAGCCTTTGCGGATAGTCAGGTTACCATTCGGCAATTATTGACCCATACTAGTGGTATTGATCCCTTCATTCCCAATCGGGATAGTCTGGATGCCGACCAGCTCAAGGAAGCAATTTTGAAGATTACCGTAACAGATAAGAAAGATTTCCTCTACACAGACATTAATTTTCTCTTGCTGGGCTTTTTGTTGGAGGAACTGGGTAGAGACAGTCTAGACCAGCTGATTAGTCGAGACATTCTAGAGCCCTTTGGCATGTCCCAAACCTCCTTTGGACCAGTCAGTCAGGCGGTGCCGACGGTGCGTGGCGTCAAAGCAGGTGTGGTGCATGATCCCAAGGCGCGTGTCTTGGGCCTCCACGCGGGAAGTGCGGGCCTCTTTTCGACCGTCAAAGATTTGGAAATCTTCTTGGAGCGCTATCTGACAGAGGACTTTGCGGCAGATTTGACCCAGGACTATGGCTTTGATGACAAGCGCAAGCGGTCGCTGGCCTGGGACAAGAAGGGTGATTGGTTGTCCCATACGGGCTATACGGGAACCTTTATCATGTACAATCGTCCCTTGCAGAAAGCTGCGATTTTTCTCTCGAATCGTACTTTTGACAAGGATGAGCGAGCCCAGTGGAAGTTGGATAGAAACCAGGTTATGGCCTTGATTCGGCAAGTTCTGGAGGGAGAGGGACGATGAGATATGTGCTATTGCTGAGAGGAATCAATGTCGGTGGTCGTAACAAAATCGTCATGGCTGAATTGCGTCAAGCCGTGGCAGATTTGGGTTATGATAAGGTTGAAACCTACATTAATAGCGGCAATCTCTTCTTTGATTCAACCAAGAATAGAGGGGACATTGTTGCTGAATTTCAAACTTTTTTCACAGAAAGATACCCTTTTGTGGAGCAATTTGCTCTATTAGATGCCCAAGATTATCAAGCAGAAATCGATCAGCTTCCAGCTTGGTGGCAAGAAGAATTGGCGAGAAAGGATGTTCTCTTTTTCACCGAAGGATTGGATAAGCAGGCTATGGTGGACTATATTCAGTCCTTGCATCTAGGTGATGAAGTTCTACATCTCTCCGAGCATGCTATTTATTGGGGCAAATATACTGAAGGTAGCTATCTACAAACAGCCTACCACAAGCAGTTGGCTAAGTCGCCTTTTTACAAACAAGTGACCATTCGGAATGGCAATACATTTTCTGCTCTATCAAATTATTTGATACCTTAAATAAGAAACGAGATAGTTTCAGATTTGTAATGATTTTGATATAGTTATTAAAAGAAAATCCTGATAAAATAAAAGTATGTTTAGGAGGTGTTTATGAAAAAGTATCGTAGCAAATTAAGTGTACTTGTAGCTAGTCTGGCTCTTAGTTTTTCGGTGACAAGTAGTATTGCAGCAGACAGTCATCTCGTTGCTGAAGGTGACTCTATTTATTCCATTGCTGACCAATATGGTGTTGATCCCTATCAGCTTGCAGAAGCCAATGGAATGGATATTCTAGGCGTGATTACTTCTGGTCAGTCATTGACTATTCCTGGTTTGAACAGCCAAGAAGAGGTAGTTGTCGAAGTAAGTGCCAATCAAGCTGAGTATGTAGTCCAGTCTGGGGATTCTCTATATGGTATTGCAGATACCTTTTCATTGGACATCAATGAATTGCTGGAACAAAATCAGTTGACGTTAGATGCCAATATTCAATCAGGTCAGATTCTAAAGTTAACAGAGACTATTTGGAGTCAGGCTGTGGATACGACAGCAGACAGCTATTATTTACCAGGCTATGAATATGAGCCAGGCATTAACTACCCTGTTGGTCAATGTACATGGGGCGTACAGAAAGTCGCTCCTTGGGCAGGTGACTGGTGGGGCGATGCAGCTTCTTGGGGTGCCAATGCGGCGCGCGATGGTTTCCGTACAGGAACAACACCTGAAGTTGGAGCCATTATTTCTTGGAATGATGGCGCTCTGGGACACGTTGCCTATGTGACAGCTGTTAACGAGGATGGACAAATTCAAGTCCTCGAGGCTAACTATCGTGGCCAACAGTGGGTGGATAATTTCCGCGGTTGGTTCTATCCAACGGATACCATCGGAGAAATTACCTATATCTATAATAACTAGGATAAATAATCATCCCTTTTCGAATCCAATTTCGAAAGGGATTTTTTTATGAACAGGTTCTGTATCCTTCCGAAAATCTGCGGTGCATCCTTCCGTTCGCTCGCTATCCTTCCGCAAATGTGGGAGGTTTTTTGATACAGCAAAAAAGGACTCAACAATGAGTCCTTTAGAGTTTCTTATCAGCAAAATTAAGCTTGACCTGAAACTTCTGCAGCGTGGTCGTCCATTGAAAGAACTTCGTGGAAGACACGTTGAGTCAATTCAGTTTTTTGCTCTTTAGTGAGGTATTTAGTGTTTACGCAGTATCCAGAGATACGAACGATAACATCTTCACCTGCCATAATCTTGTCATAAACATCGTTCAAGTCCATAACGTTCAAGTTCACGTGCTGACCACCTTGCTCGAAGTATCCGTCAAGGATGGTTACCAAGTTTGCAACTTGCTCATCGAAGGTCTTACCAAGAGCTTTTGGAGAAACCTGAGTTGTCAATGAGATACCGTCGTTGGCATGTTTGAAGTTAAGTTTAGAAAGAGTATTCAAGTTTTGCAACCAACCACCGCGAGATTTAGAAGTTGGGTTGGCACCTGGTGGGAAGAATTCTACTTTAGAAGTGTTGACAGAGCCGTCTTCGTTGAGGAATACACCACGGTGAACTGGAGAGTTACCAGTTTGTTTAGAGTAAGCAACGTTTGAAGTAATGGTCAAGATAGACACAGTTGCTTCAGCATTCTTGTACAATTTGTGTTTGTTCAAACGAGTGAAGAATGCTTCCATGAGCCATTTCGCAATGTCATCTACACGGTCGTCGTCTTCACCATAACGTGGGAAGTCGCCTGTTACTTCGTAATCGTAGATGAAGCCATCTTCGTCACGGATTGGTTTCACTTGTGCGTACTTGATAGCTGACAAGGAGTCAACAGTGTTTGCAAAACCACAGATACCGAAGCCCATGTTAGCACGAAGGTGAGTTGGCAAGAATGCCATTTGAACTGCTTCATAGTTGTACTTGTCAGTCATGTAGTGGATGATGTTCATAGCATCTACATAAGTGTCAGTCAACCAGTCAAGGGCTTTTTCAAAGTTGGCAATAACTTGATCGTAGTCAAAGATTTCAGAAGTATTTGGTTCAACACCATCGAAGACTTTGTAATCTTTGTGAACATCGTCGTAGCCGTTGTTCCAGCTTGAAAGAAGAGCTTTCAAGACGTTTACACGTGCACCGAAGTACTGGATGTTGTGGCGTTGGTCTTCGCTTTCTGGGTCAAGTGGTGACACACAGCAAGAGATACATGACATTTCACCATAACCATCTTTCGCCATTGTTGTCACACCTTCGTATTGGATAGAAGAGTGTTTGTGGCTCATTGCCATACAGTAGCGACGGAAAGCGTATGGAAGTTGGTCAGACCAAAGAACTGTCAAGTTTGGCTCTGGAGAGTTACCGATGTTGTCAAGTGTGTTCAAGAAACGGTAGTCCATTTTTGTAACACGGTGACGACCGTCGTTACCCATACCTGCCATAGATGTTGTCAAGAATGTTGGGTCACCAGAGTAGATTTCGTCGAAGGCTTTTGTACGAGCGAATTTCACTGTACGAAGTTTCAATACGAAGTCATCAACGAATTCTTGGATTTCAGATTCGGTAAATGTACCGCGAGCCAAGTCACGTTCTGCGTAGATATCAAGAACGATTGGTACACGGCCAAGAGAAGTTGCAGCACCATTGATAACACGACATACTGCCATGAAGGCGATGTTTGTCCATTGGATAGCTTCTTTGGTGTTCATCGCTGGTTTACGAACGTCAACACCGTAGTTGTCACCCAAGCGTACAACTTGTTGCAATGCTTGGTATTGAAGGTTGATTTCTTCACGAAGACGGATTGATTCTTCGTCGATTTCAGTAATCGCATTCCAGTCAGCTACTTTTTCTTCCATCAAGTAGTCAGCACCGTAGAGGGCCAAACGAGCGTACATACCGATGATACGACCACGTGAGTAAGCATCTGGAAGACCAGAAACGTGGTGTGAGTGACGAGCACGACGGATATCAGCTGTATAGGCACGGAAGATACCATCGTTTACAGTTGTTGCGTGTTTTGTGTAGATTTCATGAAGAAGTGGATCTGGAGTGTAGCCGTTCTCGATAAGAGTTGTTTCGGCCATACGGATACCACCTTTTGGCATGAAGTTGAGTTTGAAGAGTTCATCGTTTTGGATACCGAAGATGACTTCGTTTTCTTTGTCGATGAAACCTGCTGGGATATCAGCAATTGAAGTAGCACGATCTACGTCCATTGGGAAGCGAGTCGCTTCGTAGCCAGCCTTTGTTTCTTCAATGATTTTTTTGATATGAAGTGAACGCTCAGTAGGACCTGCAAGGAAGCTTTCATCTCCATCATATGGCGTGTAGTTAGCCTGAACGAAGCGTGTTACGCTAGCTTTTTCTTGCCAGTCTACACCTTTAAAGCCTTCCCAGGCTTGAGCGAAAATGTCTTCAGTAACATTTTTAGTTTTCACTTTTGTTGACATGAGGGTTCTCCTTTAAGGTAGTTTTGTTCTTCACATATTTCAGTATATCATATGTAAGCACTTTCTTCAAGACAAAAACACTGAAAAATAGATTGAATTTTTTTCCAAGCAGCAAGGAAATGCCTCTCTATTTAGTACCTTTGACTTTATAACATTATATTAAAAAAACACATCTAAGTCAAACATAATAGATTGATATATTGATAAAGAAAGCGGTATCATGTAGAATATGATGTGTATATTAAGTTTATAATAAAATATTAAAAGGAGGCAGACGATGAGAGCTTACTCTAAGAACCTATTTTCTAAGAAGAATAGCTATTCGATTAGAAAATTGACAGTAGGTGCGGCTTCGGTTATCGTGGGAATTTCTTTGTTTTCAGGAGGAACAGTATTGGCAGAAGGGAACCCTCTTGCCGATATTCCTGTTGAAACAGTAGAAAATAATGATGCTAGCAATACAAATGAAGGAACTCAAGGAACAGAAAGGGCAGCTGGTGAAGAGCGAGCGGCAGGTGCAACAGAAACAGCTGTTAGTCCAGAATGGACACCAACTTCTACACCGGCTGGTACAGTTGAAGTCGTTGAAGAAGACGGCGTTCGTTACAACCGCCTATCTTCTGTGGAAGGCCAGGATAATTCAACAAATATTGGAACATTTGAAAATCCTGACTTAAAGATGAATGCAGACGGCAGAGCAGAGGTATCTTTGTCATTTGTAGAACGCTCTGAACCAGCACAGGCTCGCTTTGGTGTCTATCTTAACCATACTGATCAGAATAAGCATGTCTTAGTTGGTTATGATAAAGATGGTTGGTTCTGGGAGTACAAGTCACCGAGTGGGAGCATTTGGTACCAAGGTCAACGGGTACCAGCTCCTGAAAGAAATGTTCTCTATGATTTAAGTGTCAATTTAACACCTACTGGTGAGATTTCGGCATCCATTCTTTCGGATTCCATGACTGAGGCACAGGAATTGTTTGCAGCACAACAGATTCCAGAAGCGGCTTGGAATGAATTGAAAAATACCTTATCAGCTAAGTTAAAAGTTACTAGCCGTGACGCTGACCGTACAGTGGTAGATATTGTTGCTAAAAACCAAGAAGGAGTTTCTGAGACTGCTAGTCAGCCAACAACCCCTGCTACAACTGGTACAGGAACACCAACTACCCCGGCTACTCCAACCGCCCCAACAAGCCCAGCTACTCCAGCAACCCCAACTCCAGGAACGACTGATAATACAGCTCCTACGGCTATTGGTCCAGACTGGCGTCCAGCTTCAACCGTTCAAGGAACCGTTGGAGTTGTGGAAGTAAATGGTGTTCGTTACAATGCTCTTGCATCTACTACCTCTAATAATAACTCTGAGAATGTAGCCTTGTTTGTTAAGGAGGGCTTGACAGTAGATGCTACAGATAACGCTAACCTTGCTGTGACCTTTGTGGAAAATTCAGAGGCAGGTCATGGTCGTTTTGGTGTTTATTTGAAACATAGAGATGAACGTAACCATATCTTTGTCGGCTATGACAACGGCGGTTGGTTCTGGGAGTACAAGGTAAACGGTCAAGGTCATTATCTCAAAAATCGTAGTGTTCAAGCTCCAATCAAGGGAAGCACCAACCGTCTAGAGATTTCTTATAAATCAGACGGTCAATTAAATGCGACTGTCAATGGTCAAAACTTATTTGATACTTACACAGTTGGAACAGAAGTACGTCAAGCCTTGGCAAATGATAAACGCATCGCCTTGAAGTTAGGAACCTATGGTCAACAATTAACCAAGGTAAATGTAGTTGCGGACAACCAAGATGGCATGAAACCTGTTGAAACAACAGCAGAAGATGCAATTGCTTTGGATGATAGCAATGTTACTTATGAGACCCTTGCTTCAGATGTTCTGACTGCTAAGATTGACCGTGCCTTCCCACGTATCAAAGAATACACGATGCAGGGTGAGAAGGTCTATGGTCAAGTTAACCCAATTCGCACCCTGAAAATCAATGATTACGAAGTAACACCGACGGTTACCTTCAATAAGGTCAATGACAGAGTTGCGGAGTATGTCCTAGATGTTGTTGATGCAGCTAAGAAATTGAATGTTGCTATCAAGGTTAAGGTAGAGGTTGCTGGGAATGAGTTACATTTTGATGTGACAGAAGTGAACAACCGAAACCAAGTAACACCAAGTCAGACCATTGATGATGTAGCTAAATTGGTACAAAGCATTTCCTTTGCTAATAATAATTTGGTATCTGTTGCTAGCACACAATCAGGTGCTAAGTTTGACGGAGCTCGTATGTCTACCAACACCCACCAAACAGGTGACCGTCACGTAGATGTTCGAGACAATACACCAAGCTCTAGTGCAGGATTCATGTATGGTTTTGTTTCTACTGATAAGTTAGCTGCTGCAGTATGGAGCAATTCACAATATGGTACAGGCGGTGCAGATGACTTCACTCGTCTGACTGCAAACAGTGAACGCTACAGTCTAGATGGTGAAACAGGTGTTCATTATGGTATTGCCAGCTCACCTTGGCAGTGGCAAAAAGAACATAACCGTGTTGTTTATCCAGCCTATACTTTGGAATTACCAAGTGCTAAGGTTGTCTTTACAAAAGATGCCAACAAAGACAATGTAGTAGACTGGCAAGATGGTGCTATTGCCTACCGTCAAATTATGAACAATCCAAAAGGGCATGAATACGTACCAGAATTGGTAGCTTACCGTATTGCCATGAACTTTGGTTCACAAGCCCAAAACCCATTCTTGATGACTCTGGATGGTATCAAGAAGATTGCCCTTCATACAGACGGTCTCGGTCAAAGCGTCCTTCTTAAAGGATATGGTAGTGAAGGTCATGACTCTGGTCACTTGAACTACGCAGATATTGGTAACCGTATCGGTGGCACAGAAGACTTCAAGACCCTGATTGAAAAGTCACAACCATACGGTGCAAAATTAGGTATTCACGTTAACGCATCTGAAACCTATCCAGAATCTAAATACTTCTCTGAAGAAATTCTTCGTCGTCACGCCAATGGCGAGTACGTTTATGGTTGGAACTGGATTGACCAAGGTATCAACATTAGTGGTCACTATGATTTGGCTCACAATCGTTTGAAACGTTGGGAAGACTTGAAGAAAGAATTGGGCGACGGATTAGACTTTATTTACGTCGATGTATGGGGTAATGGTCAATCTGGTGGCGAAAATGCTTGGGAAACCCATATTCTCTCCAAGGAAATCAATATGCAGGGTTGGAGAAATGCCTTTGAATGGGGCTATGCAGGTGAATATGACTCGACCTTCCAACACTGGGCAGCAGACTTGACCTACGGAGGCTACCGTCTAAAAGGTATTAACAGTAACATTGTTCGCTTTATCCGAAACCACCAAAAAGATTCTTGGGTTGGTGATTTCCCAGCCTACGGTGGTGCAGCCAACTATCCACTTCTCGGTGGTTACAATATGAAAGACTTCGAGGGTTGGCAAGGTCGTAGCGATTACAATGGCTATATCACAAACCTCTTCGCAAATAACCTCATGACCAAGTATATCCAGCACTTCAAAGTAACAAGCTGGAAGAATGGTACACCAGTTACCATGACGGACCATGGTGAAACCTATAGATGGACACCTGAAATGGAAATTGGTCTAGAAGATGAAGATGGTAACAAACTCTTGCTCAGACGTAAGTCAAATGATGTGAGCAATGAAGGCTACCGCCAACGTACAGTAACCTTGAATGGTCGTACCATTCAAGACGGTAGTGCTTACCTCGTTCCATGGAATTGGGATGCGAATGGTCAAGACCTTGCAGCTAAAGACCATAAGATGTATTACTTCAATACCGCTGCCGGTGCGACAACTTGGACCCTTCCTTCAGATTGGACTGGAAACAAGGTTTACCTCTACAAACTAACCGAGCTTGGTAAAACAGATGTTCAAGAATTGACAGTAACAAATGGTCAAATTACGATTCAAGCTGATGCAAATGTGCCGTATGTTCTTTATAAATCTCCACAGACAAATCCAGAGATGTCATGGAGTGATGGCATGCACATCTATGACCAAGGTTTCAACTCAGGTAAGTTAGACCATTGGACAATTGAAGGCGATACTAGCAAGGCTACTTTGGTCAAATCCCAAGGTGCAAACGATATGCTCCGTATCCAAGGGAACACATCTAAGGTAAGTCTCAGCCAAAAACTGACAGGTTTGAAACCAAATACAAGCTATGCAGCGTATGTTGGGGTGGACAACCGTAGTACAGCAAAAGCTAGCATGGTAGTTCAGAAGTTTCAAACTATACCAATGAGTCTATTGCTCTTAACTACGTTAAAGCCTATGCTCATAACACATTGAGACAGAATGCGACAGTTGACAATACAAGTTACTTCCAAAACATGTATGTCTTCTTTACAACTGGAGACAATGTGGATAATGTACGTTTGACCCTATCTCGTGATGCCGATACTGCAGCAACTTATTTTGATGAAATTCGTGTCTTTGAAAATGATTCAACCATGTTTGCAGGTGGGCATAATACGGCTACAGGAACCTTCAAACAAAACTTTGAAAATGTTCCACAGGGTATTTTCCCATTTGTTATCGGTGGTATTGAAGGAGTTGAGGACAACCGTACTCACCTTGCAGAGAAGCACGCTCCGTATACTCAACGTGGCTGGAATGGTAAGAAGGTCGATGATGTTATTGAAGGCACATGGTCACTCAAGACAAATGGTCTGACCGCTCGCAATAAGATTGTTTACCAGACTATTCCGCAAAACTTCCGCTTTGAAGCTGGTAAGGCGTATCGTGTAAGCTTTGACTATGAAGCAGGTTCAAATGGTACCTATGCCTTTGCAATCGGTGAAGGTCGCTACAATGACAATGCTGGTAGCTTGACACTGAATCCATTGACTAATTCATGGGAAGATAGCACTAAGGCTAAGAAAGCAAGCTTTCTAGTAACAGGTGCAGAGTCAGGCAATACATGGGTTGGTATCTTCTCAACCCGTCGTGGTGGCGATACCAAGGGAGATACAAGCGGAAACGCAAACTTCCGTGGCTACAATGACTTTATGTTAGATAATCTGGTGATTGAAGAAGTTACCCTGACTGGTCACTTGTTGACAACGGATTACTATAACTTGAATACCCCAGTCTTGAATGAGAACTATACTCAAGCAAGTTTGGCTCCATACAAAGAGGCCTTGTTGGCGGTATCTGCTGCTCCTGAAACTATCAGTATTGAAGACGCTCGTACCTTGATTGCAGCTGCAAATACAGCCCGTCAAAATCTTCAAGTGAAGAAAACAGCAATCACCAATGAAGATATTGGTTTGGCTCAGGCCAATGCTCAAGAAGGTGAAGAATTGGCTAAAGCCTTCGATGGCAATCCGTCTACTATCTGGCACACACCATGGAATGGCCGCCATATCAATGAGCCAGCGACAGTGAACCTTCGTAGACCAGTGGATATTCAACGCTTTGAATACGTGCCAAGACAATCAGGTCGCAACGGTATCTTGAAAGCATTGACATTGGTGATTACGGATGATCAAAATGTGGAACATACCTTTACTGGTGCGGATTGGCCAGCAACAAGTGCTACTAAGACAATTGATTTTGGTAAGACAATCAAGGCTAAGAAGATTGTGATTACAGGTACTGCTTCATACGGTGACACTGCAGATCAATTTATGTCTGCTGGAGAATTCCGTTTCTTGACACCAGTTCAAGAAGAGGCAATTCTTGATAAAGCACCTTATGAAGCAGCACTTGCGGCTGCGCGTTCAGCAGGTAAGACAGCTCTTGTCAAAGAAGTTGAAGACTTTATGGCTTCTGTTGAGGCTGCAAATCTTTTGACAGCCAACATCTTAAATGCCACAGTTGCTCGCTTGAATGCTAGTGAAACACCAGCTAATCCAGGGAATACAACAGGCACTACTACTGAAACGCCTGAAAATCCAGACAATACAACCGAAACTCCGAAACCAGATACAGGCGAAAAACCAGTTGATGAACCAGTCAAACAAGATGAGGACATCGTAACTGCTAAAGGAGAAAGTACCAAAGCAGATCCTCTTCCATTGGGAGAACTACCACCTCTTGTAATTGCAAAAGGTGATAGTGTCAAAGCAGAACCATTGCCTGCTTTTGAAGGAGGTTTAGTTCCGAATACAGCTCCTACAGCAGAGGCTCTTCCAAGTATTGATCCAGCAAGCTTGGTAAAAGAAGCTGCTACTCCAAAACCAGCAAAAGCTACTTCAGCTACATTACCGCAAACAGGTGAAGAAACTGAACAAGGTCTGCTCCTAGCAGCTGGTTTAGTCGGTCTAATGGCTATGGCAGCTCGAAGAAGACGACCAGAATAGTCATTTCAGAATAGAATAACATTGCTTGTTCTCCAAATACATTAGAGGTAGGTCTCGGACCTGCCTCTTTTGTTTATTGAACCGTTTTTCAGTTAATACTCTTCGAAAATCAAAATCAGACGTTGTTGACTTGATTTGATGAACTTCAGTTCTATCTGCATCTGCGTCGCCTAGTCTGTTTTTGATTTTCATTGAGTATAATGTTCTCTTTATGAAAAAATTGGCTAGATAGGCTATAATATGTCTAGAAGGAAGCAGCAGAAAGGAGTAGCCATGTTAATTTTTCCGTTAATCAATGACTTATCTCGAAAAATTATTCATGTAGACATGGATGCTTTTTTTGCTGCCATTGAGGTCAGAGATAATCCAGATTTGAAAGGCAGACCTGTTATTATCGGGGCAGATCCGAGGTTGTCTGGCGGTCGGGGAGTTGTGTCTACCTGTAATTATGAGGCGCGTGCCTTTGGTATTCATTCGGCCATGTCTTCAAAAGAAGCCTATGAACGTTGTCCACAAGCTGTTTTTATTTCTGGCAATTATGAAAAATACCAGGAAGTTGGGCGGCAGGTTCGAGAAATTTTCCATCGCTATACGGACCTAGTGGAGCCCATATCCATTGATGAGGCCTATCTAGATGTGACGGAAAATAAGTTGGGAATCGGGTCAGCGGTCAAAATCGCAAAACTCATTCAATACGACATCTGGAATGAACTCCATTTGACAGCCTCTGCAGGTGTTTCTTACAATAAATTCCTAGCCAAAATTGCCTCGGATATGGAAAAGCCGCATGGTTTGACCTTGATTTTGCCTGAAGATGCTGTTGGAGTATTGGCTTCCCTGCCTGTGGACAAATTCCACGGTGTCGGTAAGAAAACGGTGGAACGTCTGCATGAGATGGGAGTTTTTACAGGGAAGGATTTGTTGGATGTGCCAGAGATGACCTTGATTGATACATTTGGTCGTTTTGGCTATGATTTGTATCGGAAGGCCAGGGGCATTTCAAATAGTCCAGTCAAACCTAACCGAGTGCGCAAGTCTATCGGAAAGGAAAGAACCTACCGTAAGCTCCTTTATCGTGATGAAGATGTGATGAAAGAACTAGTCAGTCTTTGTCAACGGGTCGCGGCTAGTTTAGCAAGAAATGAGAAAAAGGGCAGGACCATTGTCTTGAAGGTTCGTTATGGAGATTTTTCGACCTTGACAAAACGGCATAGCGTGGAGGATGCTACAAATCAAGTGGACGTGATTGAAAGAGAAGTTCGGCAACTATTTGAAGAGGTTGGGCAGGCTGAAAAAGGGATCCGCTTATTAGGGGTGACCGTTACCAATTTCATGGAAGGAGATAATCAAATTGCAAATATCGAGTAGATTTACCATTGCCAGTCACATTTTGGTCCTGCTGGCCTTGGAGGGAGACAAGGAAAAACAGACCAGCACCAGCATAGCAGGTAGTGTGGGTGTCAATCCTGTCATTATCCGCAATATTCTGGCTCAGCTCAAAGAGGCAGGCTTGGTTCAGGTGGCGCGTGGGGTTGGTGGAGCACGCTTGGCACAGGCTCCGGACCAGATTACTCTCCTTCATGTTTATCAGGCTGTAGAGTTGTTTGGAGAAAAAGGCCAACTCTTCGGCTTTCATGAGCAGCCCAATCCAAACTGTCAGGTAGGCCGAAATATTCATCCCCTACTAGATAGCCGTTTGGAAAATGCCCAGTCTGCTTTGGAAAGAGAGTTGGGACAAACGACCATTGCTGATTTATTGACAGAATTGTAGCCATATTTCAAGAAAAATCATCTTTGTGGTGATTTTTTTAATTTTTTAAGTTGTAACTCTTGACATTACAACGCAATAAAGTTATACTGCATATTGTAAACAAAAGTATTACAACAAAATAAGTGAGGTATACAATATGAAATTAGCAATTATCGCAGCCAACGGTCAAGCAGGTCAAGCTATTGCCAAGGAAGCAGTAGAGCGTGGTCATCAGGTGACGGCTATTGTTCGTTCTGAAAACAAGAGTGCGGCCCAAGAAGTAATCCAAAAAGACGCTTTGGATTTGACCAAGGAAGACTTGGCGGGATTTGATGTAGTAGTCAATGCCTTTGGTGCTTGGACGCCAGAAACCTTGCCAGGTCACAGTCGATTGGCTGAACATCTGGCAACCATTCTTGCTGATAGCCCAACTCGTCTCTTGGTGGTTGGTGGTGCAGGCAGTCTTTATTTAGACGAGAGCCAGACAGTTATGCTGAAAGATACACCAGATTTCCCTGCGGAATACCTACCAATCGCTGAGGCTATGGGTGCTGGTCTAGACCTCTATCGTCAGGCGACAGCTATCAACTGGACCTATATCAGCCCTGCAGCCGATTTTGATGCAGAAGGCTCAAAGACAGGTGCCTACACTATTGCTGGCGAGGTTTTCCAAGTCAATACCCAAGGTGAAAGCTATATTAGTTATGCCGACTATGCTGTGGCTTTGGTTGACATTGCTGAAAAAGGTGGTTACCAGCAGGAACGAATTTCCGTATTTGCATAAAAAATTAAATGGTTTAAAAGATAGTTCCGTCTTGGAATTATCTTTTTATTTTTCTTTATATATAGTATAATAATATAAACAAACGCCAAAAAGGAGACCAACATGATTCACTTGATTTGTCCCAATCCAGCCCTAGATCGCACCTTGCTTGTGGAGAAGATTGAAAAGAACATCCCCCTCCGTCCGACGGAGGTCAGGGATTACCCAGGAGGAAAGAGCTTCAATGTAGCCTATGCCCTGCATGAAAATGGCGTGACCGACTATACCATTCATACCATTTTGGGTGGGCAGATTGGTCGCTACATCCAAGACCTCAATGTCCAAAAGGGAAATCATTTACAGGTGGTTGAAAATGACCAGAATACTCGAACCTGCAATATCTATGTGGAAACTAGTACAGGTGATGTGGTGCTCTTCTATGAAAAAGGCTTTGAACTGACAGAGGATCTGCTCAATCAATTCACCCAGCAGATTGAAAAGAGCCTGCAGTCTGGCGACATCCTAGTCTTTTCAGGTAGTCTTATGAAGGGCATGCCTGACGACTATATCCAGCAGTTTATTGAAAAATACCCAGAGGTTCTGACCATAGTGGACACCAGTGGACCAGCTTTACGTGCTGCTTATCAAGCTCGCCCAGCCCTGATTAAAATCAATAACGAAGAACTCAAGGACATCTATCCAGAACTAGATGAGGAAAGTCCCGAGGATATTTTGCGGATATTAAAAGAAGTCACACCGCATGAAAATATCATCATTACCATGGGAGGCAAGGGTAGTCTGGCAAAAATTGGGCAACGGTTTTTCCGTATCCAGTCGCCAAAGAAAGAAACCCGAAATCCCATTGCAGCTGGAGATTTCTATCTAGGCTTGTTGGTCAAGGGCATCAGCCAAGGGCAAGAACCCGAAATCTTCTTGAAAGAAGCGGCAGCCTTTGCGACAGCCAACTGTCTCAACTATTTCCCAGAAGTCCAGTCCGAGCAGTTTAATGATATGTTTGAAAAAGTTAGGTTGGAAGAGTTATAACATCGGTAAGGGAGCATCAATGCCCTACATGTTAGAATGCATATATAGATGTGTAAAATTCTATATCAGCAAAACTTAGAAAAGCAGATGTTCGGTAGAGCATGTTTTTAAAATTAACCGATTATCATATTGACAAAGATGACTATATAGGTTAATATAAACATATACGAAACCGTTTACAAAATTGGTTGTCCTACCAAAAGTCTTTAGAAATAGAAAGGAAATTAGGATGAAAAAATTACTGAAGTTTTTAGCGATTGCTTTTGTAGGTTTGTTTCTGGTAGCTTGTGGAAAAGCGACAGAAAATTCCAGCAGCGGTTCTGATTCAGGATCAGGAAAAACTTACGAAGTCGGTGTTGCTATTTACAAATTCGACGATAACTTCATGACCTTGTATCGTGAAGAATTAGATGCCTATTTCAAACAATTGAGTGAAAAAACTGGCAACAAATATGTTTTGGATATTCAAGACGGTAAGCAAGACCAAGCTACCCAAACAGAGCAAATCAATACCTTTATTGCACAAGGTAAAGATGTGATTCTTGCTAACCTCGTTGACCCAACAGCTGCAGGTTCCATCATCAACTCAGCTAAATCAGCAGATATTCCAGTTGTTTTCATCAACCGTGAACCAGAAGTTGCGGAATTGGAAATCTGGCCAGGTAAAACAACTTACGTTGGTGCGGATGCTACCCAATCAGGTACCTTCCAAGGCGAAATCATCGCTGCAACTGAAAGCAAAGGTGACATCAACGGTGACGGTAAAGTACAATACATTACCCTTTTTGGTGACCCAGCAAACGTTGATGCTCAACAACGTACTACTTACTCTGTAAAAGCACTTGACGATGCAGGTATCAAACGTGAAGCCTTGGCTGAACCATATCTTGCAAACTGGGATACAGCAAAAGGTCAAGAAGTGACAGCAGCAGCTTTGGAACAATTTGGTGACAAATTGGAAGTTGTCTTTGCAAACAACGACGGTATGGCAGTTGGTGCGGTAACAGCTATCAAGGCTGCAGGTCGTACAGTTGGAAAAGACATCTTGGTTGTCGGTGTAGACGCTATTCCAGATGCTATGGAACTGCTTGCTAAAGGTGAATTGACTGGTACAGTATTGAACGACCACTTCAACCAATCTCACACAGCAGCAAACGTTGCAGTTGAATTGATGGAAGGTAAAGAAGTTTCACCTTACTACTGGGTTGACTATGTAAAAGTTACAAAAGAAGCTGACTCAGAATTGAAAGAAGCAGAAGCTAAGAAAGAAACAATCGAAGAAATCAAAAAACGTTACGCAGAACGTGAAAAAGAGTAGTCATCCATTATAGTCAAACGAAGTCCCCTTCGGATGACGAATGAGTAATCCATTTTGAAAAACGATGAGTGCGTTCTCACTATCTATGATTCCCTTGAAAAATGGTGATTGTACGTATAGTGAGAACTTATTTTTTTGGAAAGAGAGCTGGGAGAATGAGTGAATATATTTTAGAAATGAAACATATTACCAAGACATTTCCAGGTGTTAAGGCCTTGGACGATGTAACCTTCAAACTTCGTCCAGGAACTGTTCATGCTCTGATGGGGGAGAATGGAGCCGGTAAATCCACCCTCATGAAGTGTTTGTTTGGAATTTACCATCGGGACCAAGGAACCATTGTCTTTGATGGCAAGGAAGTAGACTTCAAAGATTCCAAGGAGGCAATTGATGCAGGTGTGTCCATGATCCACCAAGAGCTACAACCCATCCGCATGATGACTATTGCAGAAAATGTCTTTTTGGGAAATTACCCTCTTGGGAAATTTAATCTAGTCGATCATGCCAAGATGAACCAGGATACCAAGGTCCTCTTGGAAGAGGTGGGACTCTATGTTGACCCTCGTACCTTGCTGGATGCCTTGACCGTATCCCAAATGCAGTCAGTGGAGATTGCCAAGGCCATTTCCCACAATGCCAAGGTAGTCATCATGGATGAGCCAACTTCCTCACTGACCAGCTCAGAAGTGGAAAAATTATTTGAAATCATCGCTCAATTAAAGGCGAAAAACATTGGTATCATCTACATTTCCCATAAAATGGACGAAATTCTTCGCATCTCAGATGACATCACCGTCATGCGTGATGGTCAGTACGTTGGTACCTGGCCGGCAGCAGAAATGACCACTGCCAAAATCATTCAGGCTATGGTAGGGCGGGAACTGACCAGTCTCTTCCCTGAGAAAACCAACAAGGTTGAAGATGAGATTGTTCTTCGTCTGGAAGGCATGACATCGCCCAATCATCTTTCCTTTAAACAGGCTAGTTTTGAACTGAAAAAAGGCGAAGTCCTAGGAATTGGCGGCTTGGTTGGTGCCCAGCGGACGGAATTGATGGAAGCCCTATATGGCATTCGTGCTCTTAAACAAGGGAAAATTTTCATCAAGGGCAAGGAAGTGAAAATCAAAAATCCTGCGGCAGCCATTGCCAATAAGATTGCCCTAGTGACAGAAGATCGACGCTATAATGGTATCTTTGGTGTTCTTTCTGTATCGGATAATGCCTCGGTGGCTTCTTTGAATCAATATCTCGGTGCATTTGGCCTCTTAGATGATCAGAAAATCAAAAAAGTGGTGGACCACAATGTGGAACGCCTGCGTGTAAAAACACCGACCACCAAAACCCATATCGAAAGTCTTTCAGGAGGGAACCAACAAAAGGTTATTCTGGCACGCTGGTTGGCCAATGATCCAGACATTCTAATCTTGGATGAGCCAACGCGAGGAATTGACGTTGGTGCCAAGTATGAGATTTACCAAATCATTAACAATCTAGCTGCTGAGGGCAAATCCATTATCATGATTACCTCTGAAATGTCAGAATTACTGGGTGTTTCAGACCGGATCATGGTCATGTGTGAGGGACGGATTTCTGGTTTCTTGGACAAGGAAGAAGCCACTCAGGAATCTGTCATGGAGCTAGCTACCAAATTTATGACTGGCAATCAAGGAGGAGATGACAATGCCTAAACTAGCGACAAAAGCCAATCAAAACTTTCATCTAGGAGAGTTCTTGACCAAGAACTCCATGTATATCGTAGTTGCGGCTATGATTTTATATACTGGTTTGACCCAGGATAATTTCTTTACTCTTGGAAATGCGGCCAATATCATGGCCAATACCTCTGTGCGTTTTATCATTGCCTTGGGTGTCTCAGGCTGCTTGATCATTCGTGGTACAGACCTATCCGCAGGTCGGATTGTGGGCTTGACAGCCATTATCACAGCAACCTTGGTGCAACGACCAGACTTTGCTCAAAAATTCTTCCCAGACCTACCAGACATGCCGATTTTTGTGCCTCTCTTGGCAGCCCTAGCTGTTGGTGCCCTTCTCGGCTTGCTTAATGGTGCGATCATTTCCTTCCTCAGCGTGCCACCATTCTTGGCAACCTTGGGAACCCAGATTATGACCTATGGTTTTGTCCTTATCTATTCCCAATCCAAACCAATCGGTACCTTTAAGGATGAATTTGTGGCCATCGGTCAAGGTAAATTGTTCGGTGTTATTCCCTATATCACCATCATTGCAGCCCTAGTTGGTCTGGCCATGTGGGTGCTTTATAACAAAACCCGCTATGGTAAATACATGTATGCCATCGGTGGCAATGAGAATGCCGCAGAAGTTTCCGGTGTCAATGTCCGCCTTTCTAAAATCAAGATTTTCCTCTTGGCAGGTTTGCTCTACGGTCTAGCTGGTTTCCTTTTATCTGCTAAAACAGGTTCAGCTGGTGCGGGTGCTGGTATGGGCTATGAGCTGGATGCCATTGCCTCTGCGACCATCGGTGGTGTATCGACTGCCGGCGGTCAAGGTACTGTACCTGGTATTCTCCTTGGGGTTTTCGTCTTTGAATTGCTCAAAGTCTGCTTGACTTACTTGGGAGTAACGCCAGATATGACCAACGTGATCCAAGGTATCGTCATCGTTGTAGCTGTAGCACTCGATATTCGTAAGACGCTGGTTAAGAAATAGAGATGACTACTAGTCAGACAAGAAATAAAAATGTTCTATAAGTCTATCTTATAGTAAAGAAAGTTATAAGATATTGTTATATAAAATTGACCGAAATCACTTGAAATGGTAGATATATGTTTATATAATGACGATGTAATTATTGAGTGGAATTGAGCAACAAATCATCTTTGTTGAGTCAATTTTGCTCAGTAGTCGACGGTTGTATGTGGAGATTGAATTCATGTACTGAATTTTTGATTATAGAAAAGGAAGGTGACATTATGTCAACAAAGAAAACATATCTTTTGAGAAAAAACTAAATTGGTTTGGTCTCATTGGCAGCTCTTGCTCTAGTAGGCTCTACTGTATCAGCTAATGAAATTGGTGTGGCAACAGCACATGGTACAGGTGTGACTGCACCTGCCCTGAATGAAAATGGTCTCTACTTCAAGAATATACCTACAGAAGCACCAACAGCAGAAGCACTTCCAGAAGTACGAATCGGTGGTAAAGATGGCGAGTTCTATCTATATGCTAAAGGTGAAGGTGCGACTGTAGAACTTCCAACAATCGACCCAGCAACACTTGTAGCTGCACCAGCTGTAGCCCCTAAAGTAGAAGTTCCTAAAGCAGAAGCAGCTGCTCCTAAAGCTGCGTCTTCTAAAGCGACTGGAGTTTCATCTGCAAAACTTCCAGAAACTGGTGAAGCTTCTACAGCAGTTTACTTTGCGACTGCCCTAGGTCTTCTTGGTGCGGCAGCAATGCTTGTTAAAAAACAAGAAAACTAATATCTATTACCTAACTAATCTCGAAGCAAGGAGGTACTCTCCTTGTTTTTCTTATTGATTTACAGTGGATTGAATTAGGAAAAGGACAGACCTGGGTTATAGTGTCAGTAACCCATTCCTAAAATAACTTTAGGATTCTCAAATTAATGAGCTTAAACAGGTTCTATTTCTAGTTCATTTCGCTATAAAAAACGAAGGAAACAAGCAACTATCATATGATAAGCTTGTTTCCTTCGTTTTGTGTATTTGACATAGGGGCTGATCGTTCTGCTTATTCTACCTTCTCCAAGGTCACATATACATGTGGATCTGATACTAGGTCGTAAACAGCTTCTACAGATGGATCAAAGGGATTTCCCTACATAATGACCTTGTACTGTCCATCCTCTAGGATAAATCCTGGTGCAATTCTTCCTCCTAATCCAGTCATTCCAGGGAGAAGAGCCGAATATTCCCCCTCTGCCCCGCGGATGAGGTAGTGGTTTGGAGCATATTCAACTAGATCTGTAACTCGAGCTGTGTAGGTGTGGATGAGGTGTTCCTCTTCCTCATCTTCACTTTGACGAAAATCTTCGTAAGTAGTAAAGGTACCGTCTGCGCTGATAGTGACCTCAACATAACGGGCTTGTTGGCTACTTCCTTGCCATTTTCCAACTAGGTCAGCGGGGATAGTTGGGGCTGGTAAGGTTAATAGCTGAGTGTGTGTTGTTTCGGTGCTTAGAATGCTTTCTTCAGCTTGAGAGCTCTGTGTTTCTTGGCTTTGTTGACTATCCTCTGCCGATGAACTTGTTTCGGTAGGAGTTTTTTTTGCACTAGAAGCTTGAGAGGTGCTAGTCTGCTTAGCATTTGATTGACTTGTTTTGCTGGCAGATGTCTCTGATTTATTTTCTTGCGTTTTTGATGTGCAAGCTGTTAAAAGGCAGGTTACAGAAAGCAATAATACTGAGTAGTTGAATATCTTTTTCATTTGAATGACCTCCGTTTATAAATAGAGTATAGCAAATAAAAAACGGCCTGCCAACACATTTTTGTAACATTTGTAATGTATTTGTGACAAAAGAAATCTTTTTGTCACTTAATCTTGAAAAATTCTTCAATATCTGCCTGGTCAATACCAATCATGGGGGCGATGGTTAGCAGGTTGTCCACAGTCAGAATATATTCTCTGGGCTGTGCACTTGTTTTTTCTGGCTGGTCTTGGTCAAGAAGGGAGAGTTGTTGGCTGTTTTCTTTGACTACTTTAACCTGTTCTTTTCTGTCTGGCTGTGTAGGTGGCTGGGTTGGCTTGGCTGTGGCTGTTTTGCTTTCGTCGTTTTTAGTCAGGCTTTCCTTGCTGTCCTGCTCTGCTATTTCCCCTTGGAAACGTGGGACCAGATAGGTTTTTCGGACGGTTCCGGCGTTTTTGACGGCGTAGTCGAAGGCGGAGATTTCGCCTAGGAGGATGAGCTTGCTCTTGGAGCGGGTGATGGCGGTGTAGACCAGGTTGCGCTGGAGCATGCGGTGGCTGGTACGGGTGATGGGCAGGATGACCACCTGAAACTCGCTACCTTGAGACTTGTGGATGGACATGGCATAGGCCAGGGTAATCTTGTACCATTCGTTACGGGGATAGGTGACCTCGCTACCGTCGAAGTTGATGGTAATCTCGTCCTGCTTGGAGTCGGTGTACTTGGCAGGCAGGAGGTCGGTAATATAGCCCAAGTCGCCATTGAAGACATTGGCTTCGGCGTCGTTGACTAGATGAATGACCCGGTCGCCTTGGCGGAAGGCTTGCTCGTTATGGAGGAATTCTAACTCTCCCTCTTCCAGTGGATTGAGCAGGGCCTGGGTCATGGTGTTGAGCTGGTCGATGCCTGCGGCACCACGGTACATGGGAGCGAGAATTTGTACCTCGTTTGCAGGAATGCCCGACTTGATGGCTGCGCCGACAATGCGCTCAATCAGGGCAGGAATTTGTTCATTCTGAGCTTCAAAATAGGAGCGGTCAGCCTTTTTCTCACGAAAATCGCTCGGCAGGGCACCTTGGCGAATCTGGCTGGCTAGAGTAACAATGGTCGAATCATCGGATTGGCGGTAAATACGTTCTAGAGTAATGCTCGGCAGCTTATCAATTTTTAAGAGGTCAGCTAGGACTTGACCGGGGCTGACAGAAGGTAATTGCTCGGCATCGCCGACAATCAGAACCTGGGTTTGGGATGAGATGTTTTGGAAGAGTTGATTGGCCAACCAAGTGTCGACCATAGAAAACTCATCCACGATGATGAAGTCGGCCTCGAGGTAATCATCTCGGTAGGATTCTTCCTGTCCTTCTACCAGACCGAGATGGCGGTGGATGGTGGCAGAAGGCAGCCCTGTCAATTCATTCATCCGTCTGGCTGCTCGTCCAGTTGGAGCAGCTAGGAGGACAGGGCATTCCTCTCGGTTGCGTGTCAAATCAATCTTATGCAAGATGGCATAGACTGCGATAATACCGTTGATAACCGTTGTTTTTCCAGTCCCTGGTCCGCCTGTCAGAATGAAAAGCGGATTGGTAATGGCTTGGACAATGGCTTCTTTTTGAATGTCATCGTAGGTCAGGGAGGACATGGTTTCCAGCTCTGCTATGGCAGCCTCGACGTCTGCGCGTGGGAAGGGTTTGAAACCATTTTTTCCCATCAGGCGGGTCAGGTTTTTATGGATACCATGTTCGGCAAAGTAGAGGCTGTTATCAAAAATCTTTGTGCCTTCTTGCTGTACCTTGTCGTCTGCAATCAGTCCTGTCAACTCGTGGGCAACTGCGGCAGGATCCAGCTCAGTATGGCGGGATTTTTCCAGCAGTTCAAGGGTTGCTTCCAGCAAGTCTCTTGCCTCCACATAGGTATCGCCTGTTTCCATGGAGCGATGAATGAGGCTAAAGAGCATGCCAGCTCGGAAACGTTGGGGAGAGTCACTGGCAATGCCCAAATTTTCTGCGATTCTATCGGCAATGGTAAAGCCAAGTCCCTGTACATCTTCAACTAGCTGATAGGGATTCTCTTCAATAATTTGAAGTGTTTTTTCTTTATATTGGTCTTGGATTTGAAAGGCTAGCTTGTTTGGAATGCCATACTCGGCTAGTTTTGCCAAAATCAGCTCGGTGCCATAATTGAGGCGGAGTTTCTCCACAAATGCCTGCATGTTCTTGCTGGATAGACCTGTAATTTGGGTTAGTTTTTCAGGTTCAGCTAAAATCTTATCAATGGTATCTTCGCCATAGAGCTCAACGATTTTTTCAGCTGTTTTTCGTCCAATTCCCTTGAAATGGTCGCTGGAGAAATACTTAACCAGACCAGCTGAGGTAGGCTTGCTACGTTCGTAGCGAGAAATTTGCAGCTGCTGACCATACTTGGGATGGGTGACCAGATTGCCATAGAAACGATAGTCTTCTCCTTCAATGACATCGGCAATCGTTCCGGTCACAATAATTTCGTAGTCATCATAGTCTGCATCTGTCTCCTCGATTTCAAGGAGGAGGATTTTATAAAAATTGCTAGGATTTTCAAAAATAATCCGGTCAATAGTACCGGTAACATACACTTCGTTCATAGAGTATTTTCCTATAAATAATGAAAAAAGAAGTTTGGAACAGTCAGCTCCAAACTTGTTTGTGTTAATTGACAGTTCCAATACGATTGAATGGCCACATCCGGAAGACGACTTCTCCCTTGATTTTCTCTCGTGAGAAGGTTCCTACACTACGACTATCTAGTGAGACAAGGCGGTCATCTCCCATCAGGTAGTATTGTCCTTCTGGGACTGTCACGGTAAAGTCTACGTAACCATTGGCATCTTGTGTGAAAGCTTCAGCAGATTGGGCCACAGCTTGGAATTGTTTGTTGTAAGAATAGACTTCTTGAAGTTTATCTTTCTGGAATGCAGCTAGATATTCATCTAAGTAAGGCTCGTCCACTTTTTGGTCGTTAACATAGAGGACATCGTTTTCGTAGCGAATGGTGTCACCAGGCATACCAATCACACGTTTGACAATCAGTTTTTCCTTGCCATCGCTGTCTGTTTCGCTGGCTACAACAATATCAAAGCGGTCGATAGAGGTCGTTTTTAGCATGATGAGTTTTTCTTGGTGTTGAAGCGTTGGGTCCATGGAATGGCCATCGACAGAGACAGGATTCCAGATAAAGTAACGACTGGCAAAAAAAGCTGCCATAAACAGTAAAAAGATGCCCCATTCAGCTAAGAAGGCGACTAGTGGTGAGCGTTTTGTTTTTTGGATTGCTCCCATATTTTTTCCTCATTTCATTAATTTTTGTGCTTTTTGCGTATTTGCAAAGTGGAGTTTGGCAGTTTGGTTGAGTCCTGCCATGCCATATTGTTTTAAGATGCTTGCTGCGACTTGGTCGGATTTACTGCCCGCACCAGACGGCAGATTCATCCCAACTAGTTGACCAAGCTGGACAAGATTTTCTAAAAACATAGCTCTAGCGATAATAGAAGATACTGCCACAGCCAGATATTTGCCCTCAGCCTTTTCTTCCAGAGTGACGGGGTTGGCAAATTGGTTGGCTTCCTTCTTCAAGTACTTTTGATAATTTTGACTGGAAGTGAAGGCATCAATGACAATCTTCTCAGGCTGGACACCCTTTTGCAAGAGTAGGAAAATAGCCTGATTGTGTAGGGCGACCTTGACAGACACCGCATTGTAGCCTTGCTCGATGACCTCGTTGTATTTTTTCGGAGACAATAGCAGAGCTTGGTGGGGGATTTTTTCTTTTAAGAGAGGGGCGATTTGGCAGATTTTTTGGTCTGTCATTTTCTTGGAATCATCCACACCAAGCGACTTGAGAAAGGCATGGTCTTCTGGGCGGACAAAACTAGCAACGACTGCCAAACCTCCAAAATAAGACCCGTTTCCAACCTCATCTGTACCAATCATGGGTAGGTTTTGACCAGGTATGGTCGTCTTTCCAGACTTTTCTGGCTCATAGCCCCAGAGCCCTGCTTCCTGCTCTGCCATTTCCCCCTGAAAAACGACTTTTCCAGAAGTGTAGATGGACAGGCTGGCACCGGTCAGTTTGAAAAATGCTTCGATGTAAGGATTTTTGCTGGTCTGCCGATAGCGGTCATAGTGAGCCATCATGGCTTGTTTTTGCTGGGCAGATGCCTTTAGAACAACGGTATTCATGTTCTTATTGTAACACAAATGCTAGTTAGAGTGTGCAGAAAAGGGTGGAATTTACTATAATGGTAGAAGAAAGTGAGGTACACTATGGAAGTGCAAATGAAGTATAAATGGGCGACTCTGGGAACAGGTGTCATCGCCAATGAACTCGTTCAGGCCTTGCAGGCTATGGGTGGAAATCTTTATTCGGTGGCCAACCGTACCTATGACAAGGGTGTGGAATTTGCGCAAAAATATGGCATTGAGAAAGTTTATGAAGAAATCGATGAAGTATTTGAGGATCCTGAAGTGGATATTATCTATATTTCTACACCTCACAATACCCATATCAATTATTTGAGAAAGGCCTTGAAGGCTGGAAAGCATGTCCTCTGTGAAAAGTCTATTACGCTTAATTCAGAAGAATTAGCAGAAGCCATTCAACTGGCGGAGGAAAAACAGGTCATCCTGGCAGAAGCCATGACCATTTTCCACATGCCAATCTATCGTCAGTTGAGCGAAGTTGTTGCCAGTGGCAAGCTGGGTGCCTTGAAGATGATTCAGATGAACTTTGGCAGCTACAAGGAATACGACATGACCAACCGCTTTTTCAGTAAGAACTTAGCAGGCGGTGCCCTCTTGGATATTGGTGTCTACGCCCTGTCCTTTGTCCGTTGGTTTATGACGGAAAAGCCTGGCCAGATCTTGTCCCAGGTCAAATTGGCTCCGACAGGTGTGGACGAGCAGGTAGGGATTTTGCTCAGTAATGATGCAGGGGAAATGGCGACCATCGCCTTGACCCTCCATGCCAAACAGCCAAAACGTGGAACGATTGCCTACGATAAAGGCTACATCGAACTCTACGAGTATCCTCGTGGTCAGAAGGCAGTCATTACCTATACTGAAGACGGCAGTCAAGAAGTAATCGAAGCGGGCGAGACAGCCAAGGCCCTTTCTTATGAAGTGGCGGATATGGAAAAAGCTGTCGCGGGTATCGAAAATACCATGCACCTAGCCTATACCCAAGATGTCATGGAGATTATGACCCAACTCCGTAAAGAATGGGGCTTGGTTTATCCTGAAGAAATGTAGGGTTTTGACTAATCCGAAAATAGAAATGAGAGTGAGTTAGTAGCCAATTGTTGGATTACTGCCTTACTCTTATTTTTTACTTATACTCTTCGAAAATCCAGACGTTGTTGACTTGATTTGGTGAACGTTAGTTCTACCTGCATCTGCGTCTCCAAATCTGTTTTTGATTTTCATTGAGTATTATCTAATAATATGACAGTCAGATGACATTTATATTGATTGTGTGACAGAAAAGTCCTAAGATTACATAGTGGAGACAGTTTATTTAAAAGAACGATTGAAGGCTTGTTTTTCAGATTTAATTTAGGTAAGATAGAACCATCTCAAAAATAAAGAAGGAATAAGATTATGAAACGTAAGAGAACAAATAAACCCCAACATATGCGTCGCAAGAGAAAAACACCCATCATGAAAAACAATAAGAAGATGTTATACACATCTTCATTGGCGCTTTCCCTCTTTAGTACAGGGATGATTTCGACAAATGTTTTAGCCCTCGAATGGGCTCCACGAACTGTCAATGAAATTAGTCCAGAAATTGTTCAAGAAAATGGTCGAATGACATACACTGTTAAATACGGTGATACACTATCTGCCATTGCTTCTGCCATGAATATTGATATTGATACCTTGGCACAAATCAATCAAATTGCAGATATCAATCTTATTTTCCCTGATACTGTTTTGACAACGACTGTTGACCAAAACAATCAAGTAACACAGGTTGAAATTGAAGCTCCTGTTCAGGGAAATTCAACTGAGACTGTACAAGCTACTGTTGATTTAACTACGAACCAAGTCACTGTTGATCAATCAGTTACACAATTGGATCAAGTGCCAACTATCTCTGAGCAAACAGTTGTAGAAGCGCCAGTAGCACAACCTACAGTAGAAACTACAGTGGCAGCAGAAGCTCAAGCGGCAGCAGAAGCTCAAGCGGCAGCAGAAGCTCAAGCGGCAGCAGAAGCTCAAGCGGCAGCAGAAGCTCAAGCAGCAGCGGAAGCTCAAGCAGCAGCGGAAGCTCAAGCGGCAGCGGATACCCAAGCGGCAGCGGAAGCTCAAGCAGCAGCGGAAGCTCAAGCTACATCAACTACAACAAGTTCAAGTACTTCTTCATCAAGTACAAGTTCATATGATGTTGGACTACAACCGCAAGTAGCAGCCTTCCGAGCAGAAGTAGCTAGTGCATTTGGCATTACATCCTTCTCAGGTTATCGTGCGGGGGATTCTGGAGATCACGGTAAAGGATTGGCAATTGACTTTATGGTTCCTGAAAGCTCTGCTTTAGGTGATCAAGTCGCTGCCTACGCAGTAGCCAATATCTCATCAAAAAATATCAGCTATATCATTTGGAAACAACGTTTCTATGCACCTTATGCGAGCATTTATGGTCCAGCATACACTTGGAACTTGATGCCAGACCGTGGAAGTGTGACAGAAAACCACTATGATCACGTACACGTGTCATTTAATCAATAGAATAAAAAAGCCAAACTCATATCATGAGCTTGGCTTTTTTTAGTAAATATGAATTCAAAATAAGTAGAATGGTTGCCATAGTCGAATGATGAGCTTCCAGGTAAGTAACCGATCTGAAAGTTGCTAGAATAGCCTAGAGGATAGTCTAGGTTTGAAAAAAACATGCGACGAAAGGCGCTTTTGTAAAGCACGGCAAGCCGTAAGTGATGATGTATCAAAGATAATTCAAGTAGCTTCATATTTGCAACAACCTACCTCCAGAACTTATCATAGCCCTTCTTGTCTTCCATGTTAAAGGCGATGATGTTGCGGAGTAGGTCCCAGTTGACCTCTTGGTCTTCCTTGATTTTGAAGAGGTTAGAAGTAGCTTCGTAGCCAGCTTCCTGGATGTCCTCGGCAAAGGTGTTCATTGTAACCGTTTCAGGTGCAACGGAAATGTGGCTCTTGGCAGCGGAAAAACCGATGATAAAGGTCCCATCCATGATAAACATGGGCTGGTTCCACTTGATTTCAGTCGTTAGACTTGGAAATTCCTGCTGGATTTGGGTGAAAATTTCCTCGAGCTTGTCCTTCAAGATAGGATTTTTGACCTTGTTTAAAAATTCTTGAAGCATGGGTCTTTCCTTTCTAGTTTTTTTACAGTATAACATAAAATAGTATAGAAACAATCAGCTTGCTTTTTTTCGATGAGCAATCATACTAAGAAGAATGACGACGAGATAAGCTAGACTTGCAATTGGAGAAACGTCAACTCCGTATTCACCTCCGAACAGGCTGGATTGATTGTCAAAAAGAAAGATGGAAGTGAAGAGATTCCAAAGAGAATGGACTAGGATACTGGATAGAATGCTTCCGGTTTGTAGGGTAGCGAGTGAAAATAAACTTCCAACTAAGGTGCCAGCAATGAGCAATTGTAGGGCGGTGAGTGGGCTAACGGCTCCATTTAATAGGTGAACAAGTCCGAAAAATACGGACGGTCCCAAAATAGCGACTTTTCTTGAAAAAGCTTGTTCTAGTAGCTGCATCATGATACCACGGAAACACATCTCTTCTACAATTGGAGCAGCGATAGCACCCATTAAGATAGATGTGATTAAATCGTCCGTCAAAGTCACTTTTCCACCTAGTAAATATAATACGAGCAAAACAGTTAGTGGGAGAAAGATGGCAGTAGCTATCCAAAATTGACTTGGTTTAGCGATAGTCATCCGAAATTGTATTAGGTTCATTCCTAACCGACGAGACAGCCATTTGGCAAATAAATAATACAAGAAGATGTAGAGCCCCGCCATGAGGATGGTCGTCAGCAAGTTGCTTCCAAACAGAAATTGTGGAAGGAAAGCAATTAGGCCACTGGTCATCATGCCCCAAAATGCAAGTGCACAGAGTCCGATACTTCTTAGTTTAGTGAGAGATTTCATTTGGTTGACCTCCGATTTTTGTGGTAAGTTCAGACGCGAGAGCAAGGATAGTGTCGTTGATAATAGGGCAGCTCATGCTTTCAAACATCTCTTTTAAAAACAGAATTTTCCGCAAAAATACATCGGGACTTAGTTCCGTGATCCGTAGACCGATAATGAGGTTGAGATAGACAACCAGAAGCTCGGCAATTTCTTCAGGAAAATCAGTTGGAATACTTCCGTCAATCATACCTTGTTTCACCACTTCTTGAAATTTAGGAATGAGCAGTGTGTAGGATAGTTGGTATTGTTGAGCTAAAATACTAGGGCTTTTTAGGGTGATTTGTGATGCCTGCAGGAAGGATAGTTTTTCAACATCAGAAAGCGAGGTCATGAGAGCATATTGGATTTTCTCAAGTGCACAATTTCCTGGCCACTCTTTTGATAATAAATTCTCATCAGCATCTCCAATCAGTGCATCCAGAATGGCTCCTTTGGAGGAGAAATGGTGATACACAACTCCCTTGGTCATGCCACCTAGCTGAGAGATAATGTCAGTAAGACTGGTCTGGTCATAGCCTTTTTCTAAAAATAATGCTCTTGCGACATCGAGGATGAGCTGTCTGCTTTCTTCAGGATATTTGTTTTTTGTCATTCCGTCCCCCCTCTCTTGCATACCGCCGGTATGTAAGAGTATATCAAAAAATTCCCTACTTTACAATAGGGAATGAACAGTGATTATTTCACCAAAATCGCCAGTGCCTGATAAGGCTTGAGGGTGATTTTTTTACCTAACTTGTTGTCAGGGTAGTTGCTGATAAGGACTTGGCCGCGGGCGTAGTCGTCTGCCAGGTCGAGCTCAACCTCTTCTGCGAAGAAATTGTTGAGGACTAGCAGTTTTTCACCGTTCAGCAAGCGTTCAAAGGCGTAGACTTTCTGGCTATCCTTGTAGGCTGCCTTGTAATCCCCTTCTGAGATGAGGGGGAGTTCTTTTCGGAGTCGAATCAACTCTTGATAGAAGGTAAAGATTGGACCTGTTTTTTCCTGCTCAACGTTAATCGTTTGGTAGGATTTGCCAGCCTTCAGCCAAGGGGTGCCTGTTGAGAAGCCTGCATTGTCAGAAGCGTCCCATTGCATCGGGGTGCGGGAATTGTCACGGGACTTGGCCTGGATAATCTTGAGGGCCTGCTCAGGCGTGTGACCTTGGTCCAAGAGCATCTGGTAGGCATTGATAGACTCCACATCGACATAGTCGTCCATGCTATCATAGTCGGGGTCAATCATACCGATTTCTTCGCCCATGTAGATGTAAGGAGTACCGCGTGACAGGTGGATAGAGGCAGCCAGCATAGTTGCTCCTTCGTTTCGGAAATTCTCCACATCAACAAAGCGGTTGAGGGCACGAGGCTGGTCGTGGTTGTTGTAAAATAGAGCATTCCAGCCATTTCCGACTGACATCTCCTCGCCCCAAGTGTGAAAGAGGCGTTTGAGTTCCTCAAAGTCAAAGTCCATAATGGTCCATTTTTGACCGTCCTTGTAATCCACTTTCAAGTGGTGGAAGTTGAAGGCCATGGACAACTCTTCCCGCTCAGGAGCCGTGTAGAGAATGCAGTTTTCAATGGTCGTGGCAGACATTTCCCCAACGGTCATGAAGCCTTTTTCTGCTCCAAAAGTGGCGTTGTTCATCATCTTGAGGTAATCGTGGGTGATTGGGCGGTCGGTGTAAGCAGGCTTGCCATCATTGATTGGGCAGTCTTCGAGGACTTCGTCCTTACCAATCAGGTTGATAACGTCGAAGCGGAAGCCCTTGACACCCTTGTCTTTCCAGAAGTTGACCACCTTGAAGAGTTCTTCACGGACATGTGGATTTCGCCAGTTGAGGTCGGCTTGGGTCACGTCAAAGAGATGGAGGTAGTATTTCCCGGTGTCGCCAAAGGGAGCCCAGGCATTGCCACCAAATTTAGACACCCAGTCAGTTGGCTGGTCACGCAGGATAAAGAAATCTTGGTAGTATTCGTCGCCAGCCAGGGCTTTTTGGAACCATTCATGCTCCGTTGAGCAGTGATTGAGGACCATGTCTAGCATGAATTCAATACCTAGCTCTTTACCGACGGCCACCATTTCTTCAAAGTCAGCCATGGTGCCAAAATCAGGATTGACGGCTGTATAGTCTGAAATGTCATAGCCGTTGTCCCGTTGAGGACTTGGGTAGAAGGGATTGAGCCAAATCATATCAATGCCTAGCTCTTTTAGATATGGAAGTTTTTCAATAATCCCACGCAGGTCACCGACACCGTTTCCAGTTGTATCCTTGTAAGATTTTGGGTAGATTTGATAAACAACCTTTCGTTTGTCTATTGTCATTTTGCTCTCTCTTTCTTAATTTTTTCCTTCTTGCATAAGCAATGATAGGGAGTGGGAAAGAACTCGACTAAGTCAAAAAGAGTTCGTCTTCCCACCCCCGCACAGTTGATTAGGTCAGATTTGGAGTGTGAAACACGAACAAATCTGCCAATCAACCACTGCGCTGAGATGTTGACACGAACACTGAGAAGTGGGCCAGGGCTTTTTGCCCAGCCTCCTAGAACATTAATTCTTTGTAACTGTCAGAATAGCTTCGCCTTGCGAGATGGCACGAGGAAGATTTCCAATAACTTGAGTGTCAAAGTCAGTTTGGTTGGTCACGATAACAGGTGTTTCAGCAACAAGACCAGCAGCCTTAATGACATCAATGTCAAAGCTAATTAATTTATCACCAGCTTTTACCTTATCACCTTGTTTGACGTGAGCTGTGAAGCCTTTGCCTTCCAATCCAACAGTATCCATACCAATGTGCATAAGGAGCTCAACTCCGTTTGTAGCAGTGATACCAACAGCATGGTTAGTTGGGAAGAGGACGGATACTTCACCGTCAACTGGAGCAACCAAGATACCTTCGCTCGGATCAATAAGGACACCCTGTCCCATGACACCTGAAGCAAATACAGGGTCAGTAGCTTGTGACAATTCTTTGGCTTGACCAGTAAGTGGGCTGTTCAATTCAATAGCAGAACCAGTTTTAACGATAGTTTCAGCTGGAGTTACAACTTCTTCAATAGTTTCTTCTTTTTTTGAAAATGCACCTGTACGTTTGAAAACAGCTGTCAAAATCATTGGGACAACAATCGCAACAATCATTGCCATAAAGAATGCACCCCAGTATTCAGCTTTGATAGACAAGATACCTGGAAGACCACCGATACCGATAGAAGCAGCTTGGATATTGAAGGTTACAGAGAGTAAGCCTGCGATACTTGAACCAATCATAGCAGCTACAAATGGGTAAATGTATTTCACGTTGACACCAAAGAGGGCTGGTTCAGTAACACCAAGATAAGCAGAAATAGTCGCAGGAAGTGAAACCTGAGCTTCTTTTTCATTGTGACGGTTCATGAGGAAGTAGGCAAATACTGCAGAACCTTGAGCGATGTTAGAAAGAGCAATCATTGGCCAGAGACCAGTTCCACCAGCATCTGCAATCAATTGTGTATCGATGGCGTTTGTCATGTGGTGAAGACCAGTGATAACGAATGGCGCATAAAGGGCACCGAATACAGCACCGAAGAGCCATTTCAATGGGCCTGTCAAACCAGCTAATACAACTGTTGACAACCATTGCCCGATTGTCCAGCCGATAGGACCAAGGACAGTGTGGGCCAAGATAATAGCTGGAAGAAGTGATAGGAATGGTACGAAAATCATAGATACCACTTCAGGAATCACTTTACGCCAGAAGATTTCTAGATAAGAAAGTGCCAAACCTGCAAGGAGGGCAGGGATAACTTGTGCTTGGTAACCGATACGGGCAATGCTAAATGCGCCGAAGTTCCAAGACCATTCGCTAGCGATGGTCGCTGCGTCTGTACTTGGTACAGAATATGCGTTAAGCAACTGTGGAGATACCAAACAGATACCAAGGACGATACCAAGGATTTGTGACGTTCCCATTTTACGAGATACAGACCAAGTGATACCTACTGGCAAGAAGTGGAAGATGGCTTCACCTGGCAACCAGAGGAAGTGGTTGACACCGTTCCAGAATGGTGAAACATCAACGATAGTATTATAAATCGGAGAGCCAGAAGCTGTGACTTGTTTGACACCGTCAACTACTTTTTGTCCCAACCACTCCATCTGAACACCTTCTAGGAGGTTACGGAAACCGAGAATCAAACCGCCGACGATAAGGGCAGGGATGATTGGGGTGAAGATTTCCGCCAACATGGTCATAACACGTTGGATAGCATTTTGGTTACTTTTAGCGGCTGACTTAGCAGCTTCTTTTGATACGCCTTCAATACCAGATACCGCAGTAAAGTCATTGTAGAAGATTGGTACATCGTTGCCGATGATAACTTGGAACTGACCAGCGTTGGTGAAGGTTCCTTTTACTGCAGGAATGTCTTCGATGACTTTGACATTTGCCTTCTTGTCATCAGCAAGAACAAAACGCATACGTGTCGCACAGTGTGTTACTGCATTGACATTCTCTTTTCCACCAATAGCATCTAAGAGCTGTTTGGCTTCTTTTTCAAATTTTCCCATATATTTTTCCTTCTAGACGGCTTATGGAATCCGTCACCCTATATTTTTTGACATACTTAAAATCATATGTCTAAATTTTGAAATTTGTACGGACAAATTTCGTTTTGTGTTGTTATTGTATCCGATTTCATAAAATAATGCAAGCCTTTTTACTAATATTTTTTAAATTTTTGTTATAATAGTGGTGTTGTATGATGGAAAGCAGTCAATATATGAGGTTTCAACATGAAAAAATACCAAGAAATTTATAACGATTTAAAAGAAAAAATCCGTACAAATACTTATCCTGCTGGAGCGTCTTTGCCAACGGAACAGCAATTACAAGAAGAATATGGGGTCAGCAGGGATACAGTCAGAAAGGCCCTTTCGATTTTGACTGAGGGCGGCTTGATTCAAAAAGTACAAGGAAGAGGCTCCATGGTATTGAAACAAGAGGTCTTGAATTTCCCTGTATCGGGCTTGACTTCCTACCAGGAGTTGACAAATTCTCTTCAATTATCCACTCAAACTCAGGTAGTGAGTTTAGATTTGGTGACAGTTAATAGTAGCCTTTCGCATTTAACAGGCTTTGAGCCGTATAGCAAGGTGTGGAAAGTTGTCCGTACACGTTCGATTGACGGTAAGGTCTCTGTTGTGGATACAGATTATCTTGCTGTTGATGTCGTGCCAGAGTTGACAACTGCTATTGCTGAAAAATCCATCTATGAATACCTAGAAAATAAGTTAGGCCTTGACATTGCTTATGCACAAAAAGAGATTACGGTAGAGCCGACCAGTCGAGAAGAGCGCGATCTAATGCAATCGAAGGATGATTATTTGGTCTTGATTAAATCTCGTGTCTATCTCGGTGATACCCAGCAATTCCAATATACGGAAAGTAAGCATAAAATAGATAAATTCCGTTTTGTCGATTTTGCTCGTCGAAAACGTTCGTTATAAGAGGAATGGAAATATCATCTATTTTATTGTATAATGGTAGGCGAGGTGTTATATGGCAAACTTAAATCGATATAAATTTACATTTGGTGAAAAACAATTAACATTAACAACTGAGCATGACAATCTCTTTATGGAGGAAATTGAACGTATTGCCCAGGAAAAATACCAGGCAATAAAGGAAAAAATGCCGACAGCAGATTCCGAGACATTGGCCCTTTTATTGGCAATCAATGCCTTGTCTGTTCAATTAACTCGTGAGATTGCTTTTGAACAGAGAGAAAAAGAGTTAGAAACGACTAAAGACAAGGTTGACAAGAAGAATGTGACCCTTGTAGATTTAGATGGGCTTGAGGATAAGACATGATTTCAATAGTACTTATTCTTGTTTTGGTATGGAGTTTTTATCTGGGTTATAGTCGGGGTTTGGTTGTGCAGACCTTTTATAGCCTTGGAAGTATTGTTGCTCTAACGATTGCGACGGCAACTTATAAAAGTTTGATTCCTTTCCTTTATCTTTGGGTTCCATTTGCGAACGCGACTCAAGGTAGTTCAAACTATTATTTTGATGAGAAATATCTCTTTGACTTAGATAGTGTATTTTATGCAGGTTTGGCCTTCCTAATCATCTATTTCTTGGTCTATGTATTGGTGCGATTTTTAGGGATATTTGTCCATCTATTTGAAGGTTTTTATCCAGATACTCAGACTAGCAATGTGATTAGTGGATTGTTATCGGTTTTGGTGACTTTTATTTCCTTACAAATTGTCATGGTCCTGTTATCAACGATACCATTGGCGATTATCCAGGATAATCTTCAACATAGCTTTATTGCCAATGCCATGATTCAATACACACCATTTACAAGTAGTTTTTTTAAATCTCTCTGGTTAAGTAATGTTGCAGGGTAAGGGGAACCTTATCCTTTTTGACTAAGTAGGAACATATGAATAATAAAATTATTGAAACCCTTGAATTTCACAAGGTAAGACAAAAAATTGAGCCCTATCTCTTGACGGAACAGGGCTTTGAAGAATTACGCCAGTTGGAGCCCATGGTGGAAGTCCACCGTATCCAGCAGGCTTTTGACGAGTTGACAGACATAGCGCAGATTTTTGTGGAAAATCCTTATTTCAGTCTGTCAGCTACTAGTGACATCGGTCCAGCCATGCGTCGTTTGGAATTGGATACAGACCTCAATATCGCTGAGCTATTAGCTGTTAAAAAGGTCCTGGAAGTTTCTAAATCTCTCTTGGATTTTTATGGAAATCTGGAAAATGTCAGTCTTAGCCAGCTAGATAAACTCTTTGAGAAGATTGAGCTTTTTCCACATTTACAAGGCTCCCTCCAGTCCATCAATGATGCGGGGTTTGTAGAGGATTTTGCTTCTGAAAAGCTGGCTCGTATCCGCCGGAAAATCCGTGAAGCTGAAGACCAAGTTCGTCAGGTCATGCAGGATATTTTGAAGACCAAGGGCGACATGCTGTCCGATAGCATTTTAGCAAGCCGTAATGGACGTAATGTCCTTCCTGTTAAAAATACCTATCGCAATAAGATTGCAGGGGTAGTCCATGACATTTCTGCATCAGGCTCGACCGTTTATATTGAGCCGCGGGCAGTGGTGACCCTGAACGAAGAAATCAGTCACCTCCGTGCAGAAGAGCGCCATGAGCTTAACCGTATCTTGCAGGAATTGTCGGATATGCTTCGACCTCATAGTGGTATTCTCCGAAATAATGCTTGGATCATCGGTCATCTTGATTTTGTCCGTGCTAAGCATCTCTTTGCGCGTGATCATCATGCAGTTGTACCCAAACTATCTGAGAAGCAGGATATTGCCCTTCTCAACGTTCGGCATCCGCTCATTGCTAAGCCCGTACCAAATGACCTTTATTTCGGTAGTCAGTTGACGGCTATTGTTATCACAGGTCCCAACACGGGTGGTAAGACCATTATGCTCAAGACCTTGGGATTGACCCATCTGATGGCCCAGTCTGGTTTGCCTATCTTGGCTGACAAGGGCAGTCGGGTAGCTATCTTCAAAGAAATTTTTGCGGATATTGGGGATGAACAGTCTATTGAGCAGAGTTTATCAACCTTCTCCAGTCACATGACCCACACGGTACAGATTTTAGCGGAGGCGGATCAAGATTCCCTTATTCTCTTTGACGAGTTGGGAGCTGGGACCGATCCGCAGGAGGGTGCGTCTTTGGCAATGGCTATTTTGGATGACCTTCGTCTGCGGGGGATTAAGACCATGGCAACCACCCACTATCCTGAGCTCAAGGCCTACGGAATAGAAACCTCTGGTATTGAAAATGCCAGCATGGAATTTGATACCAATAGTCTGCGTCCGACCTATAAGTTTATGCAGGGTGTTCCTGGTCGCTCTAATGCCTTTGAAATAGCAAGACGTTTGGGCTTGTCGGATATCATCATCCAGTCAGCCCAATCTTGGACGGATACGGACAGCGATGTCAACCGCATTATTGAGAAATTGGAAAACCAAACGGTTGAAAGCCGCCGTCGCTTAGACAAGATTCGTGAAGTAGAACAAGAAAACTTCAAGATGAATCGAGCCCTCCGCAAGCTCTATGATGAACTCAATCGTGAGCGGGAAAATGAGCTCAACAAGGCACGCTTGGAAGCTAGGGAAATCGTTGACTTGGCTCTGGCAGAGAGTGAGGACATTCTCAAGAATCTTCATGCCGCAGCCAGCCTTAAGCCCCACCAAATCATCGAAGCTAAGGCAGAGCTGAAAAAGTTGGCACCTGAAGTGGTAGATCTGTCTAAGAACAAAGTCTTGAAAAAAGCCAAAATTCAGCGGGAAGCCAAGGTGGGCGATGACATTATCGTTACAGCTTATGGACAACGTGGGACCTTGACCAATCAGCTTAAGGATGGGCGTTGGGAAGCTCAGGTTGGCTTGATTAAGATGACTTTGGCCAAAGATGAGTTTGAGTTAGTCAAGGCGGAAAAGGCAGAGCAGCCTAAGAAACGCCAGGTTCACACAGTCAAACGTGCCAATGTACGAGGACCAAAAGCCCGCTTAGATCTCCGTGGCAAACGCTACGAAGAGGCTATGATGGAGCTGGATGAATTTATCGACCAGGCCCTGCTCAATAACCTAGCCCAAGTCGATATTGTTCACGGTATTGGTACAGGGGTTATCCGAGAAGGGGTGACCAAGTACCTTCGCCGCAACAAGCAGGTCAAGGAATTCGGCTACGCCCCACAAAATGCAGGTGGCTCAGGCTGTACTATTGTGACCTTTAAGTGAAAAAGCAAAGCACTTGCAAGTAGCAGGTGCATTTGAATACAGTTGCAAAACTCAAAAAAATAGTAAAATAAAATGAGGAGGTTTATATGATTATCAGAAAATACCAGCCAGCCGATGAGAAGGGCTGGGTCTACTGTAAGGCACTCAGCTACCTCTTCTCTCCATTCTTTGATGATAGAGAAACAGAGAAGCCCGAACTAATGACAGACGTTTATGATTATCGTGTGGAATGGGTGGCAGAAGTGGACGGGCAAATCGTTGGTCTAATCGACATCGATATTTACACTGAGGAGTGCAGTCAATCTTATATTTACGCACCAAGTAAGCGAACAGCTTATTTTACTAACCTAGCAGTTCACCCTGATTTTCAAGGGCAGGGCACTGCACAAGCGCTTTTTGAACAGGCAGAGAATGAATTGAGAGAGCAAGGTGTAGAGAAACTAGCTATCTTTACCAGAGAGGACGATGCTGCTAACCATTTGTATCAGAAATGGGGTGGGCAATTGGTATGTACTGATTATCTGGTGGTTGGGGCACCCAAGGATATTCCGACCTTCCGTTTTGGTATTGATTTAGAGAGTGGTCGATTGGCCTTTTCAGATATGGAAGGTCAGCCAGTTCCCTACTATTTGAGAGAAGGTGTTTATGTAGTCAGTGAAGAAGCTGGCTTGGATCTCTTTGACATAGAAGATGTCTATCAAGAATTAACCTATGTGGTGGATGTAACAGAAAAAAGTTGAAATGTTTCAACTTTTTTCTTTTTTCGCTTGCTATGGAGTGGGCTCCATGGTTTATAATCTTATTATCATCAGCTGGGAAAGGAAGTGATATTTTGAAAACAATGAAAGAAGTGGCGGAGGAACTGGACTTGTCCAATGACACCATTCGCTATTATGAACGAATCGGGCTCTTACAGGTGCCGCGAGACAAAAATGGCTACCGGCAATTTGACCAGCAGTCAATAGACTGGCTCTTTTTGGTCAAAATGCTCCGTAAGTCTGGGATGTCCATTGAAAGTTTGGTGGACTATGTTGGCCTAGTACGACAGGGAGATAGTACCATCGCTGCTCGAAAGGCGATTTTACAGGAACAGGAAGAGCGGTTGAAGGAGCAAATCGCTCAGCAAGAAGCTGTCTTGGAAATGTTGAGTCACAAGGTGGCGACCTATGATAGTCACTTACTACGCTTTGAACAAGAACGATTAGACAAAGGAGAATAAATATGCAAACAGTTACATTACACAACGGAGTTGAGATGCCAACAGTTGGATTCGGAGTTTTCCAAATTCCAGATCCAGAAACCTGCCAACAGGTTGTTGAAGAAGCTATTCGGACAGGTTATCGCTTGATTGATACTGCTCAGGCTTATGGCAATGAAGAGGCGGTTGGTCGTGCCATTCGCAATGCGGGTGTGCCACGGGAGGAACTGTTTATTACGACCAAATTGTGGATTTCGGATATGAGCTATTATGGTGCCAAGGAAGCCTTTGCGGCCTCTATGGAAAAGCTGGGCTTGGATTATCTGGATCTCTACCTCCTTCATCAGCCAGTAGGAGATACTTTTGGAGCTTGGCGGGCCGTAGAAGAACTCTATCAGGAAGGGAAAATCCGTGCCATTGGCGTATCCAATTTCAAACCAGACCAGATTGCCAACCTAGCTCTCTTTAATAGAGTGAAGCCGATGGTCAATCAGATTGAGCTCCATGTTTTCAACCAAAAATCAGAAGAACGGGCTTATCTAGCTAGCAAGGACATCCAAGTCCAAAGCTGGGGAGCCTTTGCAGAAGGGAAATTTGATGTCTTTACAAATCCTGTCTTGACAGAGATTGCCAACAAATACGGCAAATCAACTGCCCAGGTCATGCTCCGCTTCCAACTTCAGTCAGGCATTGTTTCCTTATCGAAATCTGCCAATCCAGAGCGTGTCCGTCAGAATTTTGACATCTTTGACTTTACATTGACAGAAGAAGATATGACCGCTATCCAAGGGCTCAATACAGATACAACAGTCTTTGCGGACCACCACCAAGCTCAAACCATTGAAGCTCTAGCAGGCTATGTAGGGAAGGCCTTTTAAGAGTAAGCTTGTTTTTGGCTAATACTGGATTTGACAGGAAGAACCATTTTCCATTTCACGCTTGCTCCCTGCGGTCTAGTTTGGCTTGACCAATACGTTTTTCCAAGTCACTATTTTCTCGACACATCTATCTCCCCCTTTTTCTCGTAGCAAAAATTCGCATTCTGTTTTCTTTTGGTGTAGAATGATAGTAGAAAAACAGAAACGGAGAAAATTATGGTTCAAGTTATTACAGATGCAAACTTTGAAGTTGAAACACAAGAAGGCGTCGTCCTTGTTGACTTTTGGGCACCTTGGTGTGGTCCATGCCGCATGCAAGCGCCAATCTTAGAGCAATTAGCAGATGAAGTGGACGAAGATGCATTGCGTATCTACAAAATGGATGTTGATGAAAATCCAAACACAGCCCGTCAATTCGGTATCATGTCGATCCCAACACTTTTGTTCAAAAAAGATGGACAGGTTGTGAAACAAGTTGCTGGTGTTCACACCAAAGACCAAATCAAAACAATCTTGGCAGAGATTGGTTAATCGAACATGAAAGCAGGTAGTGGATTCGCTACTTGTTTTTTTCACAACTGAGAGTATGTTCAAAAAGTCAGATTGTGAAGAATGGCACAAGATGTTATAATAATCTTATCATTGTCTTTTAGAAAGGTTATATATGACAGTCATAAGCTATAAACCATTAAATCTCTATCGTCAGTTTAAAACAGCAGCTAAAGAGTTCCCACATGTTGCTATTTATTTTGACCAACCCTACGCATCCTTTCCTGAATTAGGATTGGAAAATACCTATCAAACAGTTTTTGAGGCCATTCAAAAAAGAGCTGCCCAATTTGCAGCAGCAGGTATTGGCTATGGGGACAAGGTGGTTCTCTATAAGAGCCCAGCTTTTGACACCTATTTGTTAGCAGTAGCGGTAACGGCATTGGGTGCTGTTCCTGTTATGATTTCCTACCATTTGCCATCTTCGAATTTAGATGTGTTTGCGGAGCGATTGGAAAAGTCTTTCATTGTCTACGACCAGGAAACGGAAGAACGTGTGGCAGGAATGACCCAAACCGACCTGGTAACAAAGATATTTTTACCTCACGTCCTATTGCAGGAAACAGATACATTTGAAGAAAATCTCCTGCCAGAAGATGTCATTCAATACATGACCCATACTTCAGGAACGACAGGTGTTCCAAAACTAATCTGCCACACAGCACAGACCATGGGCTGGCGAGTAGCTTGGCAACAAACTATTTTTGACAAGATGACGGAGAGAGGCTTGCTGGCCTTCCATATCTCTCCTGTTCATTCACGCTATAATATCGGAGTGTCGTCGGCTATTGGGCTAGGATTTCCCCTCTACCCGCTTTCTTCTGCAAGAAAAGATGATGTTGAACGGGCGCTTGCTCTTCATCGTCCAAGTGCTCTGGAAACCCATCCTAATAACTTTGTCCAATGGGCAAGACTGGCCAAGGAAAAACCAGAGGTCTTTAGCAGCATTCGTTATTACCATTCAACCTTTGATGCTATCAATATTGGTACGCTTCGTGCCTTCTTGAAAGCTTCTAAAGAGCAACATCCAGTCTTTATGCAGGTTTATGGTCAAAGTGAATGTGGTCCAATGATTTTACGTTACCATCGCTTGGAAAATCTAGGAACAGTTAGCGGGCGAGATATGGGGATTGGTCTGACAGGTTACACAGAAGCACGCATCACAGATGCCAAAGGGAATCCTCTCCCAGCTGGAGAAAATGGACATATCCAGTTTCTGTCAAAAGGCCGTGCGGTGACCTACTACAAAGAAGATGCCCGCTTCCAAGATAATGTGTACGGTGCTTGGTGGGATAGTGGTGACTACGGCTGTATGACTCCAGAGGGGACACTTCTTCTAAAAGACCGTCAGGTTGACCTCATTGAGCACATCGACAGCAATCTAGCCTTGGAAGATTTATTGCTGGATAAATTGGACTTTTTATCAGAAGTCGTGATTATCCGCGATGTCAATGGTGCACCGCAGCCGATTATCGCTCTGGCAGAAGATGCTGAGATGAACTGGGAAGCTTGGTGGGTCATGGTTGCAGACCTACCACTATTGAAAGAGCCCATCTTGATGGCTTATGACGACATTCCACGTACTGCGACCATGAAGGTTCAACGCCTCAAAATGGAAGCAGAAATGAAAGAAAAAAATCTGTAAGGGTGACGAAACCACGCTTGCAGATAAGAAGGAGTTCACATGAAAGAAATTTACCTAGCAGGCGGTTGTTTCTGGGGAATGGAAGGCTACTTTTCCCAGATTGATGGTATTCTTGACACCAGCGTTGGCTATGCCAATGGACAGGTGGAGACGACCAATTATCAACTCCTCAAACAAACAGATCACGCAGAGACGCTCTATCTAGCCTATGATGAGACTCGTATCCATTTGCGGGAAATTCTCCTCTACTATTTCCGCGTCATTGATCCCTTCTCTGTCAATCAGCAGGGGCCTGACAAGGGTCGCCAGTATCGGACTGGTATCTATTACACAGATGAGGCTGATTTGCCGACCATCGAGCAGGTCATGACGGAGCAGTCTCAGCTCTTTGGCGGACGCCCCCTAGCCGTTGAAGTGGAGCCACTCGCGCATTACATCCCCGCCGAAGACTACCATCAGGATTATCTCAAGAAAAATCCCCAAGGGTACTGCCATATCGATCTTGCACAGGCAAAAATCCCTCTGATTGATGTTGCAGACTACCAAAAGCCAGACCAGCAAGTCTTAAAAGAAAGCTTGACCGACCTCCAGTATCAAGTCACTCAAGAAGCTGCGACGGAAAGACCCTTCGAAAATGAGTTTTGGAATAGCGACCAAGCTGGCATCTACGTCGATATTACGACTGGCGAGCCCCTCTTTCTCTCGACAGACAAATTCGACTCAGGCTGCGGCTGGCCCTCCTTTACCAAACCAATCAGCAAGGAAGTTGTGACTTATTTCCAAGATCTTTCCCACGGCATGAACCGCATTGAAGTTCGCAGTCGGGCTGGTCATGCTCATCTAGGCCATGTCTTTGATGACGGACCGCGTGACAAAGGCGGTCTCCGTTACTGCATCAACTCAGCAGCCCTTCGTTTCATACCGAGAGAAGAGATGGAGGCAGCAGGCTATGGCTTGTTTTTGGACTTGCTTAAATAAATTTATGAGCGCAGAAGGGAGCGGGAAAGAACTCAACCATTCATAGAAGAGTTCGTTTTCCCACCCCCGCACAGTTGATTAGGTTAGATTTGGAGTGTAAAACACGAACAAATCTGCCAATCAACCACTGCGCTGAGATGTTGACACTAACTTTTAGAAGCGGTGCTGGGCTTTTTGCCCAGCCTCTTTTGTGTATTAAAATTGTATGTTCAGAAAGATGATTTTGATATAATAATTTATATATAGATATTATTTTAGTTGGACAGGTGATCTATTTTAATCGGGTTTGAGCGATTATAAACATCGCCTTTTCTTACATTTTAGAGAATAGGAAGACAGATGATTATGATGAAAGGAAAATTTGTACTTGTATCGACTATCATTCTAGCCGTCTTTATGATTTGGTTGGGGGTCAGCCAAAAGGAGACTATGCTTGTTCACTATTATCCTTCTGTGACTACCTTGTCGATATCTGAGGACGTGACTTACTCAGATGTACGACAGCGATTAGAGGAGTATTCTCAACAGACGGATAGTGTCATTGCTAGACGAGTGATTGAGCCAAGAAAATTAGGTGGACGTACCTTTTCCTATGACAATTTTAGTCAGTCTTCCCTACCAAGAGGACTAGAGGAATTTCGGGCATCAGAAAAGGTGGAGTCTGCACTCCTAACCAAATATTTTATTTTCCAAGGGAAAGCGACAGTAGAGGAGCTTCGGTCTCTTCTTGTTTCGCTTGGCTTTGACGAGGTTCAGATTCGAAAGCCCTCGACTATTGCTACTTTACTAGCATTTCTGACACAAGGTGGTCAATTCTTAGCCGTACTGGTCTTTCTTATTACCTATATGGCTTTGGTCGTGATTGCCAATGTAAGGCAGTTGCGCACAGCAGGTATCCGTTTGATTGCAGGAGATTCACGTTGGCATCTGTTTTGGCTATCTCTACAGGAAAATGCGAAAGAGATAGCTCTAACTATCCCATTTGTGGTTCTTCCAGCAGTTGGACTGGCCTACCTCATTGGATTAGATGGCTATTCTGTCTACTATCTGGTCGCAGCCTTGGTGGGCTATCATTTCTTGCTTGGTTTGATTGCCCTTTTTTTCGCTGCTACATTTACCTTGGCCATTCGAACCTACCACTTTTTACCCTTGTTAAAAGGGAAGATGCCCCTGCAAGGAATCCTGACCATTATGGTTATGGGACAAATGCTGGCTCTACTGGTGGTGTCATTGGGCATGGCTCAAACCGTCTATTATTCAGGAATTTGGCGGGAATACCAAGCAGGGGCTCAGCAGTGGGAGAAAGAAGAGGACTATTACAGTTTAGCTTGGAATATTTCTGCGGATGGTCGCTCAGGACTTAATTCGCCTGAAAATTGGTATCCTTTACTAAAGCAAGCATTGGAGGAAGACGGCGCGCTCTTTGTCAAAAGTAATTTGAATGCCTATTTAATGGGCTCCCAACTGGAAGATGGAACAAGCCTGGACAGCTACCATCCAGCAGGAAACACCCTCTACGTTAGTCTAAATTATTTGCAGATACAGGATGTAGACTTGTCGGACGAAGCATTACCTTCTCTACAAGAAGGAGAATTTCAACTTCTATTACCTGAAACATTGCGTCCTGAAAGTGATAGGTATCTCCATCTTTACCAAGATTATATCAATCGTATGGTTAGACCTGCTAATCAAGCAAGCTCAGCTACCATCAAGGGAAAAGTTGCCTATTTAAAAGATGGGCAGAAGCAATTTATCTACAATCATCGTTCTGGTCAGCATGTGCAATATTTGAAAGACCCTATTTTAGTTGTTCTGACACCGTCAAGTTTGGGAGAGGAATCTGCTGATTTTTGGTTGAATGAAGTAGATAGCAGTATTTTATTTAAAAACAGAGATAAACTTTTGCGCGAATTGAAGGAAAGAAATCTGTTTCAGTTTGTCAATGAAGTGAAAAGTAGCTCCTCCCTCTTTACAGAACTTTTAGATCGTATTCGGATAGAGACCATTTCAACATCTATGGGAGCCATTTTAGGGATTGTGACATCAATTGTTCTGTTTAATACCATGAATCTTCTATACTTCGAAGAGTTTAAACGTGAGATTTTTATCAAGGAAATTGCAGGGATGGATTTCTTGGGAATCCATAAGAAATACCTAACGGTTCAGCTACTGGCCCTTTTATTAGCCTTGGGAGCGAGCATAGTAGTAACAGGTCACATGTTCATAAGTAGTATCGGTTTTGCCTTGTTTATGGTCAATGCTCTCTGCTTATTGAGGTGGCAGACAAGAAAAGAGGGAGCTTGGAATATCCGTATTTTGAAAGGAGCCTAGTATGTTTTCTATCCAATCAATTCAAAAGAAATTTGGAAAGCGGAACTTGTTTTCTGATGTAACGCTAGACTTGCAGGCTGGAAAGGTCTATGCCTTGATAGGTGCCAGTGGTAGTGGAAAAACGACCTTGCTGAATATTTTAGCCAAGTTGGAGTCCTATGATGCAGGCGACATTCTCTACAAGGGAAAGGAATTGAAAAAGTTGAAGCCCCATCTCTTTTTTAGGGAGGAATTAGGCTATCTCTTTCAGAATTTTGGTCTTTTAGAAAGTCAGACAATCAAAGAAAATCTGGATTTGGGACTGATTGGTCAGAAATTGTCCAAAGACCAAAGGAAATCGAGGCAGGAAGCGGCACTTGATGCAGTGGGGCTGTCTTATCTGAACCTGTCCCAGCCTATCTATGAACTTTCAGGAGGGGAAGCCCAGCGGGTAGCTCTTGCTAAAGTCATCCTGAAAAATCCTCCATTGATTTTGGCAGATGAGCCAACTGCTGCCTTAGACCCTAAGAGTTCACAAGAAATTATGGATATTTTGTTATCTTTGAAGAGTCCAAACAGGCTTATTGTGATTGCCACCCATAATCCCTTGATTTGGGAACAGGCAGATGTCATCATAAAAATGGAAGACTTGTAAAAATTCATACTCTATCAAAATTATCCGTTATCAACATACCTTGATGAACTCCAGTTCTATCTTCGGATTCGTTTCCTAGGCTACTTTTGATTTTCATTGAGTATCAGAAAATATTCTTGATTTTTTCGTGAAATTAGATTAAAATAAAACTAGATAAAACTGAATAATCGGTTGATATTGGGTAGAAGGGAAACTGACTGTTCAATGGACGGAACTCTGGAGAGACCATTTTGGCACCGAAGGGGCAAGGTAGTTCTGCTTGGAAAAGTGGACCTACTGAAACTCTCAGGTAAAAGGACAGAGCGTTGAAAAATAGGCTTTTTCTGTATTTTTCACGTTGATTCTAGAGGTTGATGAATTCAGCCTCTTTTTGTTTTTCCGGCAGCTTTATCGGATTAAGAATTATGCTTAGGAGGAACTATGTTAGAACTATTTAAGGCTATCAATAATCTTGTTTGGGGACCGCCTCTCTTAATACTTTTGGTCGGTACAGGTGCTTACTTTACACTCCGTTTAGGGATGTTTCAAGTTAGTAAGTTACCAACCGCCTTTCGTTTGATTTTTTCCAGTGACCAGTCTGGTCAGGGAGATGTGTCAAGCTTTGCGGCTCTTTGTACGGCTCTTGCAGCGACGGTTGGTACGGGAAATATCGTTGGGGTGGCAACTGCTATTACGACAGGTGGACCAGGTGCCCTCTTCTGGATGTGGGTGGCGGCCTTCTTCGGGATGGCAACCAAGTATGCAGAAGGATTTTTAGCCATTAAATACCGTACAAAGGATGCCAACGGACAAGCGGCTGGTGGTCCTATGCACTACATTACCTTGGGGATGGGCAAAAAATGGAAACCTCTAGCAGTCTTCTTTGCTATTTCAGGTGTTTTGGTTGCTCTTTTGGGGATTGGAACTTTTTCGCAAGTTAATTCCATCACTGCTTCTTTGGAAACGAGTTTTGGATTAGCTCCCCAGTTGGTCAGCATTGTGACAGCCATTTTCATTGCTTTCTTTATCTTTGGGGGAATTGAAAAAATCTCGGATGTTTCGACCAAAATCGTTCCTTTCATGGCGATTTTATATATTTTGGCAAGTTTGATAGTTTTGGTAGTTCACTGGAATGAACTGCTGCCGACACTTGGTTTGGTTCTGAAATCTGCCTTCTCACCTGCAGCAGCAGTAGGTGGCTTTATAGGGGCAACTGTAAAAGAAGCGATCCAACGTGGTATTGCGCGTGGAGTATTTTCAAATGAATCTGGTCTAGGTTCAGCGCCGATTGCAGCAGCGGCTGCCAAATCGGATAATCCTGTCGAACAAGGGTTGATTTCGATGACAGGTACCTTTATTGATACCCTTATCATCTGTACATTAACTGGATTAACGATTTTGGTGACGGGTCAGTGGACGACAGAAGGATTGGAAGGAGCTCCTCTGACACAGGCAGCTTTTGCAACAATTTTTGGCAATGCAGGATCTATTGCCTTGACGATTAGTTTGGTACTTTTTGCTTTTACAACTATTCTCGGATGGTCTTACTATGGTGAACGCTGTATCGAGTTTCTATTCGGTACCAAATCCATCTTGCCTTATCGTCTGTTATTTGTGGCAATGGTAGCCCTTGGTGGTTTCCTCAAACTAGACTTGATTTGGACCATTGCCGATATTGTGAATGGTCTCATGGCCCTACCAAACTTGATTGCCTTACTAGCTCTATCTCCTGTTATCATCAAGGAGACACACCAGTATTTTGCAAAGTAGAAATAAGATGAGGCTGGGCAAAAAGACCAACCTCGCTTCTCAGGGTTCGTGTCAACATCTCAGCGCAGTGGTTGATTGGCAGATTTGTTCGTGTTTTACACTCTAAATTTGACCTAATCAACTGTGCGGGGGCGGGAAGACGAACTCTTTTTTTGACCAGTCGAGTTCTTTCCCGCTCCCTGTTCTTTTAGGATGTTTTCTGCTATAATTATCTCATGAATGATTTTATTACCAAGTATTTGTCTCAATTTAATATTGAGGCCATTGTGACAGCAGGTCTAAATAAGGTTTTATCGCTTGTTTTACTCTTTGTTGCATTTTACATTATCAAGAAGATAGCCAAATCTTCTGTGAAAAAGGTTTTGGTTCCCTCCCTAAAGGTATCCACTCAGGAAATTGGTCGCCAGAAGACCATCAGTCGTCTGGTGGAAAGCATCCTAAATTACCTACTCTACTTTATCCTTATCTACTGTATTTTGAGTATCCTCGGTTTACCGGTATCCAGTCTTCTTGCAGGAGCTGGGATTGCTGGGGTAGCTGTTGGTCTGGGAGCGCAAGGTTTTCTCTCAGACTTGGTCAATGGATTCTTTATCTTAATTGAACGACAGTTTGACGTTGGAGATGTGGTCAAGTTAACCAACGGGCCTATTACCATTTCAGGAACCATCGTTAGCATGGGAATCCGAACAACACAAGTACGTGATGCAGATGGGACATTGCATTTTATTCCCAATCGCAACATTCTAGTGGTATCCAATCAGTCAAGAGGGGACATGCGTGCTCAAATTGATATTCCGCTCAAATTTAATACCGATTTGGAACAAGTCTATCGCGTAATAGAAGAGGTCAATTTGAGAGAAATCAGCAATTTTGACCAGATTACAGGTGTGACTGTATTAGGTCCCCAAAACGCTATTTCGGGACAGTTTGTATTTCGTGTCAATCTTTTCGTAGCTAACGGTCAACAGAACAAGATCTATCATCAATTCTTTGGTTTTTATCAAGATGCCCTGCGTCAAGCAGGAATAGATTTACCTTCAAGTGGGCCAACTGTTTTAAAATAAGGAGTTTATGATGCAAACAAAAGATTTTGTCGTTGAAAATGGGCAGATGTATTATAAGAAGAACCCCTTGCATAAACAGCCTCTCTTTTGGACAACCATCGCTGGTGCAGTCCTCTCCTTCATCCTAGGAGTAACCTGTTTTATTTTTATGATCGGTCTAAGCGCAGCAAATTTTGATAATTGGGATACAGGTAGTGACGGATACATTGATGAGACTGTGGAATACACGGAGTATCAAGTTGGTGACTCAGTTGATTTTTCTGATGGTCTTCATGTGACCGTAACGTCGATGGGCAAAGACGATAGCGTAGAACTAGTAGATAGCTACTATAGCACAGCTTATGTTGTTGAAATGGAAGTTGAAAATTCGACCGCAGAAGAACTCTATTTTGATGAATACTATTTCAGTCTCATGGATCCCGTTAGTCAGATTCCCTTTACTCTGGATTTACGGACCTACGATGTGAATCTAGTTGAAAAGTTGAAGCCAGGAGAGAAAGTACAAGTAAAACTTATCTACGGTATAGATAATGAAACAAACTTTGGTTTTACCTACGAAGATGCCATGTGGACGGAATTAGTCGCAGAAGGTATCTAATCGCTGTAGAAAAAGTTTTAAATACTGCACAATTTTGCGGGTTTATAACGCCCCTTGGTTCAGATTGTTCGGCTTGATAATCGACCTATCTGTTATTTTTACATTTTAAAAAGGGAGTGGGAAAGAACTCGACTGGTCTAAAAAAGAGTTCGTCTTCCCACCCCCGCACAGTTGATTAGGTCAGATTTGGAGTGTAAAACACGAACAAATCTGCCAATCAACCACTGCGCTGAGATGTTGACACGAACTCTGAGAAGTGTGGCAGGACTTTTTTCCCAGCCTCTCTTCTTTTAACAAAAAATACCCCCAAAATTAGCACGTCAATTTTGGGGGCGTTTTTATTATAGTTTAGTAAACTAAAAGTAAGCTTATACCAAACCTTGGGCAATCATGCTATCCGCAATTTGTTCAAAGGCTGCGATGTTAGCACCTGCGAGGTAGTCTGTACCAAGGTCGTATTTTTCAGCTGTTTCTTTAGCTGTATTGAAGATGTTGGCCATGATGTCTTTAAGACGACCGTCTACTTCTTCACGAGTCCATGAAAGACGAAGGCTGTTTTGGCTCATTTCAAGGGCTGATACGGCTACACCACCAGCGTTAGCTGCTTTTGCAAGGCCGTAAAGAACGCCATTTTCTTTGTAAACTTTGATAGCGTCAAGGTCTGATGGCATGTTGGCACCTTCAGCCACACAGTAAACGCCATTTTTCACAAGGGCAGCAGCTTGCTCGCCGTTGATTTCGTTTTGAGTCGCACATGGTAGGGCAATGTCAGCCTTGCCATTGTAGTTCCATATAGAACCTTCGAAGTACTTAGCCGTTGCTTTTTCTGCAGCGTATTCTGTCAAACGAGCGCGGCGTTTTTCTTTGATGTCCACCAAGAGGTCAAAGTCGATACCAGTTTCGTCAATGATGTAACCATTTGAATCAGAAACAGAGATGACTTTTGCACCGAGTTCAGTCGCTTTTTGAACGGCATATTGGGCAACGTTACCAGAACCTGAGATAAGGACTGTTTGGTCTTTGAAGGATTTACCGTTTGCTGCCAACATGTTATCAGTGAAGTAAACCAAACCGTAACCAGTTGCTTCTGGGCGGATCAATGAACCACCGAAGCCAAGAGGTTTACCAGTCAAGACACCTGCATCAAACTGGCGGAGGCGTTTGTATTGACCGTACATGTAACCAATCTCACGACCACCGACACCGATGTCACCAGCAGGGACGTCAAGTGAAGGTCCGATGTGTTTTTGCAATTCAGTCATGAAGCTTTGGCAGAAGCGCATGATTTCAGCGTCTGTCTTGCCTTTAGGATCAAAGTCTGAACCACCTTTACCACCGCCGATTGGAAGACCAGTCAAGACGTTTTTGAAGATTTGCTCAAAACCGAGGAACTTCAAGATGGATTGGTTTACAGTTGGGTGGAAGCGAAGACCGCCTTTGTAAGGACCTACAGCTGAGTTGAACTGAACGCGGTAGCCACGGTTGACTTGAACATTTCCATCTTTATCTGTCCATGGAACACGGAAGCTGATGATACGTTCTGGCTCAACGATACGGGCCAAGATGTTTTCTTCGATGTATTCTGGGTGTGCTTCAAAAACAGGCTCAAGTGTAGAGAAGAGTTCTTCTACAGCTTGGAGGAATTCTGTTTCGTGTGGGTTGCGAGCTTTAACAGCTTCAAATGATTGGGCGATATAAGCTTTTGCATTTGACATGTGGTCACCTGATTTCTTTATTATTTATAGTCATCCAGTTTTTCTTTTATTACTTCGTTAACTCGCTTTGCCGTACTCCAGTACTGTCTGCAGCTCGTTGCCTAGTACTAAAAGCAAACTGAAAGACTAGATTAAATTGTCTGACAATTTAATTTATCTGATAATTATTATAGCACCATGATTTTTAAATGTAAAGAAGAAAATGTAAGAATTTTAAAAAAATTAATAAATTTTTATTGAAAAATCCGAACGTTAGTAGTAAATGGAGAAAATCCGTTTGTTTCTTATGATATAATCAAGAAAGAATGACCTATATGGAGGATAATATGGTTTCAACAGCAACGACACTTGGTGGATTTGAATTTGACAATTGTTTGATGAATGCGGCGGGGGTATGGTGCATGACCAAGGAGGAGTTGGCAGCGGTCAAGGAATCTGCGGCTGGGACCTTTGTGACCAAAACAGCAACCTTGGACTACCGCGCGGGTAATCCAGAACCACGTTATCAGAATGTTCCGCTTGGTTCTATCAATTCGATGGGCTTGCCAAATCAGGGCTTGGCTTACTATTTGGATTATCTACTAGAATTGCAGGAAACGGAGCCAGAACGCACATTTGTTTTATCTGTAGTTGGAATGTCGCCTGATGAGACTCATGAGATTTTGAGAACTGTAGAAGCCAGTGATTTTAAGGGGCTGACAGAGTTAAATCTTTCTTGTCCCAATGTCCCTGGAAAACCGCAGATTGCCTATGATTTTGAAACGACAGAGACCATCTTGCAGGAGGTCTTCACTTACTTTACCAAACCACTCGGTATTAAGTTACCACCTTATTTCGATATCGTGCATTTTGACCAAGCAGCAGCGATTTTCAACCAGTTTCCTTTGAAGTTTGTCAACTGTGTCAATTCGATTGGAAATGGTCTCTACATCAAGGATGAGTCAGTTGTCATCAAGCCTAAAAATGGTTTTGGTGGTATCGGTGGAGAGTATATCAAGCCGACTGCTCTTGCCAATGTCCATGCCTTTTACCAGCGCTTGAAACCGGGGATTCAGATTGTCGGAACAGGAGGCGTGCTGACGGGACGGGATGCCTTCGAGCATATCCTCTGCGGTGCCAGCATGGTTCAAATCGGTACAACTCTGCAAAAGGAAGGGCTGGTTGCCTTTGAACGAATAACTGCTGAATTACAGGCCATTATGGCAGAAAAGGGCTATGAAACCATTGAAGATTTCCGAGGCAAGTTACAATATATTGAATAAAGTAATTAAAGTGGGACTGACGTCCCACTTTTACTATGGATTTTTTAGTATTAAAGGTGTATAATGATGTTAATCGGAGGTTGTAAGGATGTCAAGGAGGCGAAGACGGGCTCGAGCACAACAACGTGCTATTCGGAGAAGTGTCCGACAGCTTGTAGGGATTGCTGGATTTTCTCTTATTTTGCTGTTTCTCATTCTTATATTGGAGCATTTTACTCTCTTGAAATATGATAGCAGTCAAACTAGTGGTCTGTCGGATAAATCAGAGTCTCAACAAGTTTTGCAGGAAGCGACAGGGATTCAGACGGCTCGTATCATGGCTCATGGGGATTTGCTCTATCACTTGCCTATTCTTCGAGGAGCAGAACGGCCAGATGGAAGTTACGATTTTTCTGAGAATTTTACCTACGTAAAGCCCTGGATAGAACAGGCTGATTTCGCTATCGCAGACTTTGAAGGGACCATTTCCCCAGATGTCGAATTAGCAGGTTACCCACTTTTTAATGCGCCTGCCATTGTCGCCAACAATATCCATGATGCAGGCTACGATTTGGTGGATTTGGCCCACAATCATATCTTGGATTCACATCTTTCTGGATTGGTTTCCACTGTCAATACATTTAGAGATGCAGGTGTGGATACAGTCGGTGTCTACGCTGAAGGTAATCGGGCAACTGCACCACTCTACATTCGAGAAGTCAATGGTATCCGTATAGCGGTTTTAGCCTATGCTTACGGCTTCAATGGGATGGAGGCTTTGCTGAGTCAGGAGGAATATGATGCCTATTTATCGGATTTTGATAAAGAAAAGATGCAGGCAGAGATTGAGCGAGCTGAGAAAGAGGCAGATATTACCATCGTCATGCCTCAGACGGGTGTGGAATACCAGTTGGAGCCAACGGAGGAACAAACCAGTTTGTATCGTCAAATGATTGATTGGGGGGCTGATATTGTTTTGGGCGGACATCCCCATGTGGTCGAACCGGCGGAAATTCTTGAGAAAGATGGGCAGAGAAAATTGATTATCTATTCTATGGGCAACTTCCTGTCAAACCAGCGTATCGAAAGCATGGAGGACACACCCAATGCCCAGTGGACAGAACGGGGTGTTTTGATGGATATTACCATTCAGAAAGAGAATGGGCAGACCAGGATCCAGACAGCCCAAGCTCATCCGACCTGGGTCAATCGCTTGTCCAAGGGGACGTATTCGTCAGAAGGTTATGAACAATTTGCGTATCAAACCTATATCTTGCAAGATTGGGTAGAAGGCGGTCAGTATTATGGGCAGTTGGATCCAGATACCCAGGCGCGTGTGGGCACAGCCTATCAAGAAATGAAGGATTTTGTAAATCTAAATTGGTAAGGGGAGAATATGGCAGTTCGATTAGTTGCAACAGATATGGATGGCACATTCTTAGATGGTCAAGGAAGTTTTGATAGAGAGCGATTTTCGAGGGTCTTGGAGAAGCTAGAAGAGAAACAGATTCCATTTGTCATTGCCAGTGGTAATGGGATGGGCAGGTTATTGCAGCTTTGCCAAGGATTTGAAGACCGGTTAATCTTTGTAGCAGATAATGGAGCCCATGTTTATCAAAATGGCAGAACAATGATTCGACGTGCTATTCAGCAAGAAGAAGTCGAAGCAATACTGCATTTTTTTAAAGGACGTTGGGCGGATGTATGTCTGATGTTGTCCAATGAAGAAAATATCTATATGCAGGCGGGAGCCGGACAGCCTTTTGAGGGAACGGATTTACCGATTGAACCTGCTCAAATGGCTGCCTTCCAAAATCGTGTGACCTATTTAGACGACCTCAGTGCTTATCCTATTTCTGAGCCGATTTATAAGGTTGGTCTCTGGGTTCCTGAAGCGCGTGTGGAGTCGATAACGGAAGGCTTTAATCAGGCCTTTCAAGGCAATCTAGTGGCAGTCACCAGTGGCTATGGCTCCATCGATATCTTGCCGCAAGGGATTCATAAGGCATGGGGCTTGGAACAGGTTTTGAACCGTTTGGATATCGAACCTGAACAGGTAATGGCCTTCGGCGATTCGGATAATGATATCGAGATGTTAAACTATGTAGGTTATTCCTATGCCATGGAAAATGCGACGGACAAGGTCAAGGCGGTTGCCAAATACCTGGCTCCAAGCCATTTGGAAGCTGGTGTGCTTCAGGTCATTGAAGAATATATAGTCATTTAGTTTATCTTTGATTACTTCGTTAACTCGCTTTGCCGTACTCCAGTACAGCCTGCAGCTCGTTGCCTTGTACTAAAAGCAAACGAAACAACTATATTTTATAAGTATATAGAAAAAAGCTAGAACTCTCCGTCCAGAGAATGCTAGCTTTTTTATACTCTTCGAAAATCAAAAGCAGATGCTGTTGACTTGATTTGATGAGTGAAAGGCTCCAGTGGAGTCTTTCAGTCTGTTACCTTGAAACAAAATAGTAACAGGGGTCTATCTGCGTAAGTAGAAACGAACTACGTTCGCTCTATCTCCAACCTCCAAAGGTTCCCCAAACCTTTGGAGCTAGTCTGATTTTGATTTTCGAAGAGTATAACATCATTAACTCGTCAACCACAAAGCCCTCACTAAGATTATACACCTAGTGAGGGCTTTGTGTTCGTTTTCATTATTCTGTGGGTGAGGGCGAAGCCATCATGGATGTCTTTCCCACTCCCGCTTTTTTTAATTTCCAACGCTGGTGAACTTGGTCATACCATGGCGGAAGAGTTTGTAATTGATGGTAAATAAGACCAGGACAACCAGTGGCAGAGCCAGTCCCCACATAGACAGGTCTAAGAAGTAGAGGGCTGGGAAATAGGCTGTAAAAGCATAAGGGAAAACAAAAATCAGCAGGATTTGAATGATTTTTGGATAGATATTGAGTGGGTATTGAGCCATCTGATTGAGGGCAAAAATTCCCATGGTTAAAGGAAATGATTCCACAATCCAAAAAGCTAGAGCAGTCGGTCCCAGCTGAATAGCTGCATAGAGTAGGCCGATACAAATGGCAATAAAGATTAGTAGGGCTAGTTTTCCAAGACTCCATTCCATACCCAGTTCCTTGGTAGCTTGGGCTAGTGCAAGGGAACCGATGAGGGTTGTTCCGATTCCTTGTGGCTGGATTCGTTCGCAGATTAGCTGAAAAAGAGGATTGACAGGCATGAGGAGGAGGCGTTCAAATTCGCCTTGTCGAATGTAGCGACTGCCAAACATCCAGAGATTGTCAAAGAAAATCAAGTGAATGGAGCGTCCGACGGTGGCTATTCCATAGATGAAAAGCATTTGACCGTAGTTGAAACCAGCGATTTCCTTAATATTTCCAAAGAGAATGTTGAGGAAAATCAGGTAGACAATTTGCTCAATCAAAGAGGAGAAAAGCCCGATGAAGAAGTCCACCCGAAAGGACATCTGGGCCATCATGTAGACCTTGATATTATAGAGATAGAGGCTGATATATTTTTTCATCTTACCCTCCAAAAATGACAATACGGCGCTTAGCCTGAGACCAAAGAACGGCGATGAAGAGAGCGAGGAATGGTATCCAGAGAACTTGCAATCCCAAAGCTGTTAGATCGCTTTCCTGTCCTAGTAAAATGGAAACAGGAACGTTAACCGCATAATTATAGGGAAGGAGTTTCAAAAAGTTTTCCACAGACTGTGGATAAAAACTGAGTGGCAAGAGTGCTCCAGAAGCCAGATTGAAAAGCCCCATCCGCAGGAGCATGACTCCCCAGGCATTGACCGTAAAAAATGCTAAGAAGCCAAAAGCCATATCCAGTAATTGAACGATAAACATCCCTAGAATCGAACTGACTAGAAAGAGCAAAATGGTCTGGCCATCAGGCAGGTAGAAATCTTGATGAACAAGTAAGATACCGATAAATACGATGGCAAATTTTATCAGTTCCAAGAGCTTATTTCCAAGGTCCTTGAAAAAGAGGGCTAGGATAAAGGAATAGGGTCTGAGAAATTCCCCCGCAATACTTCCTTTTAAAATGCTGTAGGATAAATCTTCTCCGAGTGAGAAAGAATTTAAACTGGCTAGTAGATTAGCAAAGATGATATATGTAGTAAAGGTTTGAAGGGTAAAGCCATTGACTTCTGATTGAGTGAAGAAAATGGTTTTCCAGACATAGAGAGCTACTAAAATCTTCACTGCCAGAGAAACGAAAGTCGCTAGAAAGAAAGCCTTGTACTGCATGGCATTCATCATGGTCAGGCGGGTCATGTAGAGATATTTACGCATGGATACCCTCCTCATAAATTTGGCGGACCATGGTTTCAATTTCCAATTCCTTCATGGTGACATCTTCAACCGAATAATGATTAAAGATTTGCTCAATCACCTGGGCACTGGTCCAAAACTTACTTTGGTAGTGGATTTCAAAGTGAAAGTCATCTATTCGTTCAAATTCCCAGCCTTCTAGTTGCAAGTCTTTTTCAATTGGCTTTTCTGTGGAAAATAGAATGGTTTTCACTGTGGAAAAGCGTTCTTTGAGGACGGTCAGTGAACCATCGTAGACTTTCTTGCCCTTATCAATGATAAAAATCCGCTCACAGAGGCTTTCAATGTCCTTCATATCATGGGAAGTAATCAAGAAAGTGGTCTGGTATTCTTGATTCATATAGCGGATAAAGGAGCGAATGGTCTCCTTGACGCTGGCATCCAAGCCAATGGTTGGTTCGTCCAAAAAGACAACGGCAGGTTGGTGGATAAAGATAGCCGCAAATTCACAGCGAACCCGTTGGCCGAGTGACAGATTACGGATTGGTCGCTTCATAATATCAGCCAAGTCCAATAAATCAATCAAGACAGCTAGTCTTTCCTTAAAAATCGCATCGGGGACATCATAAATTTTTGCGTGAAGGATAAAGGATTCCTGGACAGGCAAGTTCCAATCCAAATGGGATTTTTGTCCAAAGAGTACTCCGATTTGCTTATTGACAGCCTTGCGATTTTCTTGCGGATTGAGGCCGTTGATTCGGACTGAGCCCTGGTCTGGATAGAGGACTCCCGTTAGCATTTTGATGGTGGTCGACTTACCGGAACCATTGGAGCCGATATAGCCGATGATTTCTCCTTTTCCTACCTGCAAGGAAATATCTTGGACGGCAGGAATTTTCTTTTTCTTGGGTTTGAAAAAGGCCTTAATAGAACCTTTGAGACCGACTTCCTTATCTATGATGGAATAGGTTTTTGATAGATGTTCAGCTTGAATCATTTCATCATCTCCTTTAAGAAAACGTTTGCACGATAAGGCTATTATACCATATTTCTTAAGGGGGTGAAGGTAGAAAATAATGATTACGGTAACATTTTGATTAGAAAATCTGTCATATATTGAGGAGATTCTTGCTTTCCATTTTTTATCCATACCTGCATGATACCGAAGAAGGCATGTGAAAAATAGATGCTGCTGTATTCTTTTTCAAGTGGTGATAAATCTTCTTTTCCCAAACGCTCAGCTAAATCATTGGTAACAAGAAGTCGGACTTTATTGATAAGAAAATTTTGGATTTCTTGAGTTCCGTTATGGGTCAGTAGGGCAGAAATCAATTTTTCACGATAGAGCAATTCGAAGATTTCTAAGAAAAATGATTGGCGATTGCCATCATAACGGTCAAATATAGCCTCTAATTTGTGAAAAAGTCCCTGTTGATAGGAGTCAATCAATTCATATTTATCCTTATAATGGGTATAAAAACTAGAGCGACTAATTCCTGCTGTCTGAGCGAGGTGGGTGGTTGTAATCTCATTAAATCCTTTAGTTTCTAAGCAAGTCACCATTGCTTCTAAAATGGCTTGACGTGTCCGTTCTTTCCGATTATCTGTTCCCATTTTTTGCTCCTTTTATACATTTTTAGACACATTGTCTAAAAAACGATTCTTATTACTTGATTTTGAAAATGATACTTGTATAATATATTTTATCAGTTTTTGGACAGGATGTCTAAAGGAGGTTCTTATGTCGGAAAAAGTAAAGAATTTTTTCAAAAAACCAATGACCTTGATCACCATTCTCGGTGTTTCCTGTGTCCCAGCCTTATATAACATTAGTTTCCTAACCTCTATGTGGGACCCTTACGGCCGACTAGACCAGTTGCCTGTGGCAGTTGTCAATCAAGACCAGTCGGCGAGCTTTCAAGATAAAACCCTCACCATTGGTGATGATATGGTGGATAATATGAATGAGAGCAAGAACCTGGATTTCCACTTTGTATCAGAAAAAGATGCGGAAAAAGGTTTGGAAGAAGGGGACTATTACATGGTCATTACCCTACCAGAAGATTTATCAGAAAAAGCATCCAGTCTCTTGACGGATCAGCCTGAACCACTAACAATTTCTTACCAAACCTCTAAAGGTCACAGCTTTGTCGCTTCTAAGATGGGCGAATCAGCCATGGAAAAATTGAAAGCGTCTGTTTCAGAGACGATTACTGAAACATACACCTCGGCTGTTTTTGACAGCATGGGAGAGATTCAAAACGGCATGGTTGAGGCAGCAGATGGAAGTCAACAATTGACAGATGGAGCTAGTCAATTAGAAACCGGAAGTCAGACTCTATCATCAGGCCTATCTACCTTATCTTCATCAGGTCAATCACTGGTGACAGGAGCAAACCAATTGGCTACTGGGGTTGTGTCTTATACAGATGGAGTCAATCAGGCTGCTTCAGGAAGTCAAACACTTTCCAGTGGCTTAACAACCTACACAAATGGGGTAGCGAGTCTTGCTTCAGGTGCAGAGCAATTAAATGCCAATTCCTCTCAGCTCATCGCTGGGGTGGGACAATTGCAAACAGGAGCAAGTCAGGTTGAACAACTGGTAACAGGAGCCAATCAATTGCAGGCAGGATTGGAGCAACTCGCTGGTTCAACTAGTTTATCTGCTGAACAGTCTAGTCAAATACAGGCTTTATTGACAGGACTTCCTCAGTTGCAAGCGGCCATCAACCAATTAAATGATAGCCTCTCAAGTATGGGAGGAGTTGCAGTAGATACCACTACTCTATCTAGCCTCTTGACGGAGATGGGGGCTCAGGCTCAAGGATTGTTAACTGCAGCCCAAGCTGATAAAACAGCCAGCATTGAAGCTTTGCAAGCAACGGCTACCTATCAAAACTTGACAGCTGATCAGCAAGCTGAATTGGTTGGAGCCCTTCAAAACTCACCTTCGACAACAATGACAGCAGCCCAAACGATTTTGGGTCAATTGTCTCAACTCAGTCAAGCCTTATCTAGCCTACAAAGTCTTTCTGGCATGGCAACACAAATGAGCCAGCTACAATCAGCTGTCGGTCAGATCAACACGGCTGCCAATCAAGCATTGCCAGGAGCTACAACAGCCATTGAAAACCTATCAAGTGGCTTGAGTCAGGTCAACACCGCCTTGAACCAACAAGTTCTACCAGGAACTCAAGCCTTGACGAGTGGTGTGAGTCAACTTCAAACGCAACTGTCAAGTGGAGCTAGTCAACTCATGTCAGGGGTGACAGCCTATACCGCAGGTGTTGCTCAATTAGCAGAGGGTGGAGCTAAGTTGGTTGCGAATAATAGTAGCATCCAATCAGGAGGTGGCCAGTTAACATCAGGATTGGCAACCTTAGCTGCTAACTCTAGTCAACTTGTCAGCGGTTCAGGACAGCTGGCTTCTGGTAGTCAGCAATTGATAGTTGGTGCAGATCAATTAGCTAGTGGTGGTCAAACCTTGACAAGCGGTATTTCCAATCTTCGTACAGGTAGTGAAACATTAACAAATTCACTCAGTTCAGCCAGTCAACAACTATCAGTCATCTCTGTAGAAGACAAAAATGCACAAGCAGTTTCTCAACCAGTCACCTTGGAACACAGTGACCAAGATGATGTGAAGACCAACGGTGTCGGAATGGCTCCTTACATGGTATCTGTCGCACTGATGGTTGCTGCCTTGTCAGCGAATGTTATTTTTGTCAAACACATTGACAATCGCTCCTACAAGAATCGTTGGGATTGGGCTAAAGGGAAATTGTTACTGAATGGTACGATAGCCAGCCTAGCAGCATTGATTCTGTACGGTGTTCTTCGCTTGATTGGAATTGATCCGGCTCATCCAATGGCAACCTTGGGATTAATCCTCCTAGCCTCTTGGACCTTCATGGCCCTCGTTACAGCCTTGGTGGGTTGGAACAATCGTTTCGGATCCTTCGCAAGTTTAATTATCTTGTTACTACAGCTTGGATCAAGCGCAGGTACCTACCCAATCGAACTTAGCCCACGCTTCTTCCAAGTGGTGCAACCTTATCTCCCAATGACCTATTCCGTCTCAGGCCTTCGTCAAACCATTTCTATGGTGGGTGATAGCGGGCATCAATCCCTTCTCCTCAGCCTCTTTTTACTGGGCTTTATGGGACTTGGTCTCATGATGTATCGCCCGACAGAGGACTAGTTTCTTTTGGACAATAGCAGAGCAGGTTTCCTGTTCTGTTATTTTTTTACTTTTTTGTGCATCATTTACAATGCCAACAAAAAGGTGTACAATAAAAGCAATCAATTCTAAGGAGGTTGAGATGTTAGAAGTTCGTCACTTGTGCAAAAGTTACGGAAGCAAGGAAGTCTTGAAGGACATTTCCTTCACTATTCCGTCTGGAACCATTTGTGGTCTAGTCGGGAAAAATGGAGCAGGGAAAACCACCTTCTTCCATTCCTTACTCCGCTTTGTCACCTACGAGGGTGAGATTATCCTGGACCAGCAGGCAGTCACGCCAGCTTTGTTCCAAAAAATCGGCTACCTACCAGAAGAGCGAAGTCTGATGCCCAAGCTCAGCGTCTTTGAGCAGGTACGGTATCTGGCTAGTCTTAAGGGCATGACCAGCAAGGAGGTGGCGGAAAAGCTGCCGCTCTGGATGGAAAAGCTGGAGGTCAAGGGCAAGATGACCGATAAGATCAAGAGTCTGTCCAAGGGGAATCAGCAGAAGGTGCAGTTGATTGTCACCCTGATTCATGAGCCAGACCTGATTATCCTGGACGAGCCTTTCTCTGGGCTGGATCCTGTCAATACGGCCCTACTCAAACGTGTGATTTTGGAAGAGAAGGAGCGGGGAGCGACCTTGATTTTCTCTGATCACGTTATGACCAATGTGGAGGAACTGTGCGATCAACTGCTGATGATTCAGGACGGACAGCTGGTGCTCAACGGAGGTATTCAGGAAATCCGTCGCCAGTTTGGTCGGACCCGCCTCTTTATCTCGTCCGACGTGGCACGGGAACGCCTGGAAGGTCTGCCCCATGTGCTGTCTGTTCAGATGACCAATCAGGACAAGTGGCGGTTGGTCTTGGACGACGAAGCTGCTGGACCAGAACTCTTCCAGCTCATCAGCGGAGGAAGCTATCTGGCGACCTTTGACCAGCAAGCTCCGACAATCGATGAAATCTTCAAAATCAAATCGGGGGTGGCAGAATGAACTCATTATTTCTAGTTGCGAAGGAAACCTATCTCCGTCAGGTCAAGTCTTGGTCCTTTGTCTTTATGGTCTTTGCTCCTTTTATTATGATTTTCTTTTCATTGGGAATCGGTTATCTGACGGGGTCTAGCATGGACCAAGGTGGTCAGGAGATTGCCCTGATTAGTCAAGAGGCGTCTGTTCAGTCGGCTTTTGAGGACTTGGACGGGCTGACCTCAGACTACACTGATGAAGAAGCAGCCAAAAAAGCCCTCAAGGACGAGGACTTGCTGGGCTATTTGATCGTAACCGTAAGCGACGGTCAGCTCTCAGCCGTCTATCATGGAAATGAACTGCCAAGTATAGAAACAGAAACGGCTATCCAGCAGACCCTGACAGAGCTTCAGGACCAGTTGAATAGAGAAGATGCCCAGCTGACCAGTCAGCAAGAGGCGACACTGGCTCGCACACCGGACTATCAGGTCCAGTTGGTTGAGAACAAGGGCTATGAGAAAATTGGGAAATTTGTCCTTTTCTTTGCCTTGATTTTCCTCCTCTATGTCCTGACCATGATTTATGCTTCGACCACTGCTCAGGAAGTGGCTAGTGAGAAGGGGACCAAGATTATGGAGGTTATCTTCTCCAGTGTGCCGGCATCGACCTATTTCTACGGTCGGATTTTAGGGATTTTCATGGTCATTGCCACTCACTTGGGCATCTATGCTCTTGGTGGTGTAGGCAGTTACCAGTTTGCTAGTCTAGCCCTACTCGCTATGCAAGACAATCCTATTGCTCAGGCTGTTTTGGGCGGATTTGACTGGTTTATTCTCTTTTTCTCCCTCTTTGGTCTGGTCCTGATTGTTGTCATTGCGGCCCTCTGTGGCTCCTTGGTGGTCCGTCAGGAAGATGTCAATAAGGCCGTCCAGCCAGTCATGTACCCTATTATTATTGGCTTTATCGGGGCAATGACCTTGGGTCAGCAGGCTCAGGAGTCTATCTTGCTCAAAATCGGCTCCTATGTGCCACTGTTATCGACCTTCTTCATGCCAATCCGCATCATCAACGGCTGGGCAAATGGTCTGGAAGCAGGACTTTCCCTCCTTATCCTCATTGCTAGCACAGTAGCAGCGATCTACTTTATCGGAAAATCCTATGCAGGCTTGATTCTGCAGACAGATGATATCGGTCTTTGGAAGAGCTTGAAAAAAGGATTTTCGAGTAAATAACCAAATAAAGAGGCTGGGCAGAAAGTCTTAAAAATAGAAAACAGCTTAGAATTGCGTTATCAGGAACCTTAATTCTAAGCTGTTTTTGATTGTTAAAATTTTAATCGGAGGGGGAATTTTTTAGTTTTTGCTCAGCCTCTTTTTATGAACTCACTGAAGAGATCTTATTTTGGCGTCCCTAGATTGATTGTGGCGTTGGTGGCTTCAAGGGTTAGATTGTTCTTGCTGCTCTTGTTTTCTAGGGTTAGGGTCTGTAGGTCGTTTTCTGTCTTGACAGGGAATTTTGTGTACTTGTCGCTAGTAAAAATACCAACTTCGCCTAGTCGTTCTTTTAAGTATGGGTCTTGGTTGAACATCTCTTCCAAATCATTCCCATCTTCATAGTAGTAACCTTGGGCTTCTACTAATTTTTTCTTGTCGATTTGGTTGGTGATGAGCAAGTTGCTATCTGCCAGACTCTTGTCCGTCACATCCAAAAATGTCGTAGAGGAGTAGGTGTCGGATGGAGTGAAACGATTATCGCCAAGAAGAGTCGTTTGTCTGCTATCCAGCTGGCTATAGCCCTCGATGGCCACATTTTCCAAACTGGTTTCAGATAAGCGGACGTTGCTTCCCTGTAGGTTAATGTGTATATCTTTTAGAGTGGATTGTGTCGCTTGGAAGTAGCCTGCTTCAATCTGACCGCTGTCAATAGTCACCTTGTCAAGAGTGACACCACCAGACAGATTTGCCTCTTTGATATGGATATTCTCAATCGTGAAACTGCCAAAATCATAGAAGTGGAGATTGTGCCCCTCTAATTTATCCAGTGTCTTCCCTTTAGGCACTTCAATGGTGACGGAGAAGACATTGATACGACGTTGGGCCAAGCTTTCTCCCAGATACTGCATGATTCCCTCAATGGCAAATTCTAGTTCCTGTGCAGAGAGGGTTAAGATGCCGTCTTTCTCACTGAGTTTTAGAGGGTTTTGGATATTGTTGTCGGAGTTGGCATAGGTCACATGGTAGTTGCTATCGCTAGACTCCTTGATATAGACGCTGTGGGGGATAAAGTCAATTTTAATGGTATTCAAATCTGTGAAGGTCTTATGGACTTCCGTCGGAGCAGCAACCTCTTCCAAGCGGGTTACGCCTCCTGTGAAAAATCCAATGCCAGCTAGAATTAAGCCTGCAATCAGGCTGACAAAGCCGATAATAATGGCGATGGTTAGTTTCTTTTTCATGCTCGTTTACCTCGTTTCAAGATCCATTTGAAGCAAGCCTTGACCAGTCGCCAAGACCAGTAGGCAAAAAATCCAGTCAAGATGTAGATGAGAATAGCTCCGCCAATCAAAGATAAACCTGAGCCAAACCCCATGAGGAAGATATTGAATCCTTCTGACATAAGGCTAAAGGCCTCCCAAATCAGATAGCCACCGCTGGTGAGAAGTCCGACACCCAGAACAAAGGCACCGACGATGAGGGCCAAGATGAGCGCCACCAATCCCAATAGACTAGCTAGGAGAATGATTAGGAGTGGAATGGCGATAGGCAGGGAAATGACAGCTAGGATAGCCAACCAGAGCGTTCGTTTTGTTTGGCTAAAATTACGGAAGTAGCGACCGAGGAAAAAGGCGCCGAGGATAAGAGTCGCAAACAGAGGAATGACTCCGATAAACTCTCCCATGATAAAGAGTAGGAAGAAAGAGAAGAGACCTGTCATACTTAAGGCTCCCAGACCAACCCAGAGTTTCCAGTTGAGTTGAATAGGTTCTTGTTGATCCTTCTCCTCTTGGATTTGCTTATTGAGCATGTTGTTAATGAGTTCGCTAGCAGCTTCCTTTGGAGATCCTAATTCTTCGATAATCTCAGCTTCACGCTCTGGTCCAGCCTCGTCAAAGTATTCATTGAAGAAGTTGATGGCTTCAAAGTATTCCTTGTGGGGCAGTTTCTTCAAGTGTTTTTCTAACTGCTCCATGTACTCAGTTCTTGTCATGGCGGACGCTCCCTTCTATAATACCGTTGATGGTTGTTGTGTAGGTATCCCAATCATCTTTGAGTCGGACCAATTCTTCGTGACCTAACTGAGTTAGGCTATAATACTTGCGCATACGACCCTGATATTCTTGGGAATAAGTAGTCAAAAAGTCACTTTGTTCCAATCGCTTTAGGATGGGATAGAGAGCTGACTCCTTGATGTTGGCAATTAATTTAATGGTCTGACAGATTTCATAGCCATAAGAATCATCGGATTCCAAAATAGCCATGATGAGAAATTCTGTCAGCACTGCGGGGACTGGAAAATGCATAGGACGCTCCTTTCCTTTGTTGTTAGTTAGGTTCAGTTTTGATATATAGTGTTCAGTTGTATATATAGAATTTTTCTATATATAAAATATACACCTACAAAAATAAATTGTCAAGTGATTATGTGCAAAATAAATAAAATAGCTTTAGACAAATTTTTAATGTGTAAACGTTTTATAGCCTTGAAAAATATTTTCAGAGTAGTAAACTTAATAATAGTACTAACATTAAGGGATTTTCTGGACTAAAAGAGAATGACCTCAGATGGATTAGTAGTATTTAAGGTGGTGTAAAGATGAAACTATATGTTCAGTTTATGATTATTCTAGTATTTTCATTTTTAGGGGAAGCTATTTCGACTATTTTTCATCTTCCTATTCCGGGAAGTATTATTGGCTTAATCCTCCTATTTTTAGCCCTAGAGTTCAAATTGATTCGTCTTCGCCACATTCATACGGTTGGAAATTTTTTGCTGGCTAATATGACCATTCTTTTTTTGCCTGCAGCGGTGGGCATTATGGAGAGATTTGATGCAATTAAAGATTATTTACTTCCTATTTTCATCGTCATTTTAGGCGCCATTTTTTTAAATATCTTAGTAATTGGTTTTGTTGTTCAATTTGTGAAGCAGAAGTTTGAAGGTGACTACATTGATACGGAGGGAAATCATGACTGAACTTTTTTCAAATCCTATTTTTGGTATTATGTTATCAATTGCAGCATATTTAATTGGAATGCTGATCTATCGGAGATTTCCTCATCCAATCACAACCCCACTGTTGGTAGCTACAGGATTGATTATTGTCTTTTTAAAAATGACAGGTATCTCCTATAAGGAATATTATGCAGGAGGGTCCTATCTAAATATGCTTATTGTGCCTTCAACAGTAGCTCTGGGTATTCCTTTGTATCGTTCTTTCCATCTAATGAAACATCACATTCGAAGTATTCTTTTGGGAATTTTCCTTGCCTGTATTGTCAATACTGTCTTTACTGCCCTGATTGCCAAATGGTTTGGAATGGATTTTTTTCTAGCAATCTCTCTTTTCCCAAAATCAGTCACCACTGCTATGGCTGTTGGTATTACTGATAAAATGCAAGGGATAGCGACAGTTACTCTTGTAGTCGTTGTTGCAACAGGGATTCTGACAAGTGTTCTTGGCCCAGTCTTTTTAAAGCTACTAAAAATTGAAGACCCGGTAGCTGTTGGTCTTGCTTTGGGAGGAACAGGGCATGCCATTGGAACGGGTACAGCGATAAAATATGGGCATACGCAAGGGGCGATGGCTGGCTTAGCTATTGGGATTACAGGCATCATGTATGTGGTGATTAGCCCTATAGTTGCGCAGATTATCTTACAATAAAAAAACTACGATTGGAATTCCAACCGTAGTTTTTTTAGTCTACATAAAGTCTGGATTGATTATTCAACCAACTATAAAGAAGTCCGATAAAGAGACCGCCCCCCACGTAGTTTCCTAATCCAGAAAAGAGGAAATTGCTTAGTACACTTAATAGAGTCATTCCCTCAACTGGTCCACCATTTGCAAAAAAGGACAGGGAGAAGAGTGAAAAGTTCGCAATGACGTGCTCATATCCCAAGAAAGCAAAGATAAAGATGATGAAAATAACGGAAATGAGACGTCCAGCGTCATCTTTGATGCGTAAGAAGGTAAATACGCCGATATTCACGACAATATTAGCAAAAATCCCTTCAATAAATTGAGTCAAAGGTGTCTTTGAAAGCTTGGCCACCGTTGCTTCAAATAGGTAGCTGTGAGCATCAACGTGCTGATAAGGCAGAGTCAGTGAGACCAAGTAACAAACAAGGACAGCACCGACAAAGTTGAAAAGGATACAGGTTGCCAACATCTTGAGGGCTGTTTTAGTAGGAATCGTTTTTCGATGGCTGGCTACTGTCATATACATCATGTTGGATGTTCCTAGTTCGGCATTCATATATAAAATCATGAGTAGCCCCCAACCGAACATCAACCCATAACTAAACTTCCCGAGTCCTTCTGCGACATGGTTGAGTTTGTCTGCTGTATAAAGAGAAATGACAATCCCTAATCCTAAGTAAAGACTGGCTAGTATAGCTCGTACAGCGTAGGCAGAAAAACTGTGTTCAAACAAATCTGCTTTTTTCTTGATACTCTTTTCAAGTGTATACATTAATGTCTCTTGGTTAGCTCCCATCCTAATCTCCTTATTGAATCTACCACTTTTTGAGTAAACGTTTTCTTTTTGTCGAATGGCTTTACTTTGTTTATTATACTTGATAAAATGGTTGTTGTCCAAAAAAATTTAACTTTTGAAAGGAAATATAAGAAAAATATGGATGTTACATGGACAGTGAAATATATCACTGAATTTTTAGCGACTGCACTCCTTATTATCATTGGTAATGGTACTGTTGCAAACGTTGATTTAAAAGGCACCAAAGGAAACAACTCTGGTTGGATTCTCATTGCGATTGGCTATGGTTTGGCAGTTATGATGCCAGCATTGATGTTTGGTAACGTTTCTGGTAACCATATCAACCCAGCCTTCACACTTGGTTTGGCTGTTTCAGGTCTCTTCCCTTGGGCTCACGTTGCTCAATACATTGTTGCCCAATTGTTAGGTGCAATGTTTGGTCAGTTAGTGGTTGTAGCAGTTTATAAACCTTACTTCTTGAAAACTGAAAATTCTAACCATATTCTTGGTTCATTCTCAACTATCAGTGCACTTGATAACGGAACGAAAGAAAGCCGTAAAGCTGCGACAACTAATGGTTTCTTGAATGAGTTCGTTGGTTCATTTGTATTGTTCTTCGGTGCCCTTGCTTTGACCAAACATTTCTTTGGTTCAGAGTTGGTTGGTAAATTGATTGAACAAGGCTATGATAAAACAGTCGCTGAGACAATGACTGCTCCATATACTTCAGGTTCAATTGCAGTTGCTCACTTAGGCATTGGTTTCCTTGTTATGGCACTTGTTGCTGCAGTCGGTGGTCCAACAGGTCCTGGTCTGAACCCAGCGCGTGACCTTGGTCCACGTATCGTTCACCATCTCTTGCCAAAATCAGTCCTAGGTGAGAACAAATCGGATTCTAAATGGTGGTATGCTTGGGTTGGTGTATGTGCTCCAATTATCGCATCAATTGCCGCTGTTGCACTATTCAAATTCTTGTATCTATAATATAGAGAACCCGTTTCGTCGGGTTTTTCTTTTTCTCTTGGCATATCCAATATAAAGTTGTCTGCTCTGCTATTTTCCTAAAAGTTATGCTACAATAAAGCTAGAAAAAATCGGAAAAGAGTCGGCTAAAGCTGCACAAAAAGCCAGTCAGCCAGCTAGTCGCAAAACAGATTCCATGATGGATCGCTTTACCAAGAACCTGATGAGCCAGGTCGGACGGGAAGTTGGGCACGTGGTGACTCGTGGCATTATGGGGATGTTAAAAGGAAAATAAGATGAGGAACTGGGAGGGAAACTTCTCGGTTTTTTTATCTAGACAAAGTTCTTGCCAGATGCCACAAAATTCGTTAAAATAAGCATAAATCACTAGTTAGTAAGGAGTTGCCATGACTGATCAATTGCAGGCATTATTGAAAGACTATCAGCCCCAGCCATTGGGTCAAAAGCGTTCTTATGCAGTCTTCTTGCCCTTAGTCTGGTCAGACAATCAGTGGCAGGTCTTGTATGAGATTCGGAGCGAGTCCATTTCTCAACCAGGAGAAGTCTCCTTCCCAGGTGGCGGAATTGATGAAGGTGAGACAGCAGAAGAAGCAGCCATTCGTGAGGTTATCGAAGAACTTGACATTCAACAGGAACAAGTTGAGTTGCTAGGGGAAATCGATTATCTAGTTTTTGGCCGCTCGACGATTCGCTGTTTTGTCGGTCGACTTCACTTGGACTGGCAGACCCTTCAACCCAATGATGAAGTGGCTCGATTCTTCACAGTTCCACTGGAAACCTTGCTGAAAACGGCCCCTGTCTATTATCAACTGGATTCACAGATTGTCCCAGATTGTGACTTTCCCTTTGAACGTTTGAGAGGTGGGGTTGACTATCCTTTCAGTCATCACAAACGCTCCGTTCCCTTTTATGAAAATCTACCAGAAAATATCTGGGGAATGACTGCCCAATTTACCCATCGGTTTGTGGAGATTGTGAACGGTAGTCTATGAGTCTGACTATTTTGCTTTATTTTTGAATTAAAAAGTGTAGAGAAAAATGTAGAGATTGTATGGCTTTATTCAGATAATTTAATGAAAATTTTACTATTTCATCAGGACAACTGTTTTTCTTTCATATATAGTCTCACCAAGCAAAAAAAGCACTTGAAATCAATGATTTCAGGTGCTTTTTCGATTCAATTATTTTACGTCAGTAAAGGTTAAATATTATCTTATACCTGTTGTTGAAAATCCTTTTATAATAAGGATTTTCGAAAAATTGTGACGATCATTTATGTAAAAAGTAGTGACAAAGGTAGTGATGTAATTAAGCTGTCAACTCTTTCATTTTTTGAGTAAAGATGTTCACAGCGTTTTGAATTTTTTTAGGAGCTAGTTCAGCGTAGGTATCCATTGTTGTAGATATTGATTTGTGCCCTAAACGTGTCTGCAATTCCTTCCAATTTGCTCCTGCATTAAACATCAATGAAGCATGTGTATGCCGAAAGAGATGAAATCCATACTTAGGTAAGTCGATCGATTCCAAGGTGGATTGTTAAAGTAATCCATCTTTTAATAAAAATTGGATATGTATGAAGTCCATTAATAGTTGAAAAATGGTCTAAATTTATAAAGTCCATGTTTGACTAATAAATGGACAAAGTAGAACTCCATTTTTATTATTATGAAACTGAAGATTCATGCTCGATTGCCCGAATGACGGGCAACAGCGGGGCGCTTTGCTATTCCTCGCTGGCCTATGTTCGATATTTTTGAGCTGTAAGATAAACAATTGACTTCGATTCAAGATAGCTTTTTGTTACTTTTTGCCAAAAAGTAACGTTTTTGTAGTTTTGACAGCCCTGTGGTCCATCAAAACTACAAACGCTCTCCGAGGGGGCTTGCAGACGGCTATCTGGCTAGAGAATAATAAAAATGACCTCGAATTATTTTGAAATCATTTTTTATTATTAGTAATTAATTGAAGGATGTGATAAAGTATCAAAACTCAATACTTAGTTTGTTTTATTGTAAGTTTTGGTACTGAAGTTTTCAAAGAATATTGAGTCACTTATTGTTTATTTATAGCAATCATTACTTGTTCAGCAATTGCTTTAGCAAGTAATGGTGGAACAGCATTGCCCACCTGAGTAAACTGAGGCGTTTCTTTTGCTCGCTTATCGCCTCCAGTAGTACGTTTGCCTAGGAATTCAAAGCTATCGTCAAACGATTGTAGACGAGCCATTTCTCTTACAGTCAACACTCGGTTAAAAAATGGGTGGATATAGTCATCTGGTAATGTTACCATGGTTGGAGAAACGGTATCTTGATTAAGACGAACTCGTATACTTTTTTTAGTAAAGATTGCTTCTATTGCGTTAGGAGTTAACTCTCCTTCTCTTAACATTTTTGAAAATTTATTTTCTGTAATTTCTTTATTTAAATGATTTTTAATTTCATTCCAAAATAACTCTGCTTCTTCAAATGTTGTTTTTAATCTAAGAGCAAATGATTTTAAAATATGAACTTTGGCTGAGTTGTCATTATCATTCATAGACAGTAAGCCGAGTTGGCGATTTGTAAATTGTAACCATTTTTCAGATTTAAAACTTTCTTGAAGTAAACCTTGTTTTTTTAGCTGCTTTAGAATGAGAGGTTGGTTAGCTTTTCCATTGAGTTGAAATAAACTTTCTGTGAATAGATTTGGACAATCTCTTTGTAATTCCAATCCTTCTAATTGGATCCTATTAACAGCTTTGGCTCTATTCTCACCTTGTTGATATAATGAAAATCGTTGTGTGACAATATTATCATGATTTGAAGTTTCCATATTTAATGGATTATTAGTTGTGATAGGTTGACCATCAATATTAGGAGTTCTTCCTAATCGGCTTTGTCTGGAATAATCTGTTTCGTAATCAAATTCCCTGTCATAAAGATCCCCCAGAGCATCATAAACGGTAACATTTGGAAGAACATTGTCACTTTCTGGGTATTCGATTGGAGTCACATCGTTTCGATATGCTAAAAATACAACTCGATTTCTTTGTTGAGGGACACCGAAGTTTGCAGCATTTAGAACTTGAACATCAAGTAGGGTGTATCCTAACTCATCCAATTCATTTCTAAGAATGGATTGAACCAGATTCTGTCCTTTGTAAATTCTATCATCAAGTACACTTGGAAAGTCTAGCATCTGCATATCTAAAATACCAGTTACGTTTTCCATAACAACATAACGCGGCATAATATCTTTTATTATGCGCAAATATTCGTGGAAGAGCATATTTCTAGGATCTTTAGCATCTCGTTTCCCTAGACGGCTAAAACCTTGGCATGGAGGACCGCCAAAAATAACATCCACAGTTCCTCTTTCGAATATATTCCCATATTTCAATGAGTTGATTGATTGAAATATTTTATCAGAAGTAAGTTCTTTTATATCAGCCAGTTCAAAGTGAGTATCAACACCATCAACTAAGCCTAATTGTTGATGTCGGTTTGTATATGTTTCTTCTACCATAGGGCTTTTATCACTGGAAAAGATAATATCAAATCCAGCTTGTAGGATTCCTTCGCTAAATCCTCCAGCACCACAGAATAAGTCTATTGCATAGGGCATAATTTACCTCGAATAATGTATTTACTACCTTAGTAGTATATCAGAATTTTCTTGAAAAGTCCAGGAGTTGCTTTCTATCTTATATATTCGTAATAGAATTCAAAAACCAGTTAAATTGTAAATTAAAATGAATATTTTTAAGGTTTTAAGTTGTAATATATAGAAAATGAGAATTGGAGAATTGTTATGGAGCGATATGTAAAAGAAAATATTGAGCGACTGCTTTATTCGAGTGAATTATCGCAAAGTGAGTTAGCTAAGAAGACAGGACTTAGTAGGCAGACGGTCAACAAATTATTATCTCCAAATGCAGATTACAACCCAAAACTTTCAACTTTGGTAGTGATTTCTAATGCTTTATCAATCAATTTTCCAGAACTTTTAATTAGAACTGAAAAGATAAGTACTTCTAAAGATTTTACTCCTAATTTAGTGGAGGATTATCAAAATATTCTTATACAAAATGTCAAACTATATTTGAGAAGTTGGAATCAATTTTCACTGAGTGCCTCGGGTGGAGTTGGAGAGTCTACTATAAGTAATCTTGTAAATGGTAAATATTCAGATATTTATTTTTCAACAATAGAAAGTCTTGCTGAAGAAATGGAAGTTTCACTTGTTGATCTATTTAAGAGGGGAGAAAACTAATGCAATTTATTCCATATGACGACGAATTAGAAGTTATCAACGCTATACATAAGTATAATTCTAATGGCTATACTGTTATCAGACTGACGCAAACTATGTTAAATAAAAGTATTATCGACGCAAATGGTTTTTTAAGGAAGTTGTTGTTAGATAATGATTTATTGGATTTCGAAAAACTAACTGATAAAGTTTATTTGATGGCTAATCTTGTATTGGAAGACCAGAAACATGAAGTAAAAATAAGTTTCTATAAAGCCAATAAAAGAGGGGATGAGCGATTCTGGATATATGGCTTGGGAGAGTTCATTAGGTCGTCTCAAATCAATGTTAACGATTTAATCTATATTACTGTAGATAATCGAAAAGAACTTACTCTATTTAATGTGACGAGAAGTATTCCTCAAAACAGTGCTATCATACAGCTATTTGGACAAGATAAGGTCGAAGATTCATTAAATAGATTGATTCCACAGATTAGAGTCATAGCAAAACAAGGATTTCATAGAAATTCAAAAGGTGCAGGTAAGATTGCACCGAAGGATGCTGGGGATACTTTAGAGTCGCTTTTGGGAATAAAAACTAATAATAGCCAAGAAGCTGATTTTGAGGGAATTATTGAGTTGAAATCAAAATCCTCCAAAACGTTAGACACCCTATTTACTCTACGTCCAGATTTTGAGGGAACGCCTGTTGCAGAGTTTGAGTCGAATGATAGAAGTAGAGTATCAGCATTTGCTCGTTTGTATGGTTATGATTCAGAGAAGCATTTAGGATATAAGAGTTTATATATTACAATAGGTTCAGAAGAAAATCCTCAAAATAATCAAGGGTTCTATCTGGAAGTTAATGATAGAGATAGTACAGTTGAGTTACGAAAACAAGAAAACAAGAAGAGTATTTTGACTGCTTTCTGGACATTCGAAGCATTAGAGGAAGAATTACACAAAAAACACCCAGCTACTTTATGGGTAAAAGTTGAATCTAAAATGGACGGCGAAGTAGGTCAATTCAAGTACGTTGAAGCAGAGCTAACACGTTCACCTCAATTTATGACTTTTCTTTCTCTGATAAAATCAGGAGCCATTACCTATGATTGGCGAGGTTATACGACCCCATCAGGCAAGTACGCAGGTAAGAATCATGGTAACGCTTGGAGGATTAAAAACAAACAAAGAAATTTGTTGTTTGGTAGTACGGAAATAATTGATTTAAAAATCTAGTAAATTGGAGAAGTTTTATGGCGATAGGCAACGGTGGAGCAATAGCGCAAAAAGGCTTTAATTATCAAAATTGTGTTGTATCTCTAGTTGCGATTAGAAACTATAAGAAGCCTAATTTAAAACATATTGACTCAAAAGTTAGTCAAGTTGTTATAGAAAGTCCTCTGTTGAAAAGTGAATGTTATGACAGACTTTCTAAAGAAGTTATTTAGATTTAAAACCCCACTGACTTTAATTAGCCAGTGGGGTTTATTACTTATCCGAATTAAAATCTTATTTCAAAAAAGATAGATTGTTTGAGAGGGCAAATAATTCTTAGATGAAAGTACAAGTCTTGAATTTTAAAATGAAGTTCAGGATTTTTTTGTGATACTTTTTCCAAATTACCTCTATTATCCTAATACCATTCCTAAGAAAATCAATTCTTGATTTTTCACTGGGGGTTTGGGGGTGGAGCCACCAAGTTATCTTATCGTTAGCTGTTAAAACTGGTAGGGTTTAAATGGCTGGCGATTTGATTTTGTGGATATTATGCAGTGCCGTGTCTAATATGATGGTGAGGATGTACTGATAATTTCGAACAAATGTTCAAAATTCCAACATCTTCTTGTTTATTTTTGATATAATGTAAAAAAACAACAAAGGATTAAACATGAATAAACGAGAACGACTAGAAGAAATCACACGATTGGTAAACAAAAAAGGTACGGTACGAATTTCTGAGATTGTTGAATTGCTAAATGTTACTGATATGACTGTTCGACGTGATTTCATCGAATTGGAAGAGCAAGGAGTTTTAACCAAAATACACGGCGGTGCTAGAAGTAATAAGGCTTTTCAATACCGGGAATATTCCCATTCTGAGAAACACATTCAAAATAAGGAAGCCAAGCAAGAGATAGCAGAAAGGGCAGCACAGTTAATAGAAGATGGAGATACGGTATTTTTAGGTCCAGGAACAACAGTGGCCTTTCTGGCTGAAGCCATTAAAAACCCTCGACTAACTGTCATCACCAACTGTATGCCTGTTTTTACCATCTTATCACAAAAGAAGACAGAGGATTTTCAAGTCTTTCTCCTTGGAGGAGAATATCGCCAAGTGACAGAATCGTTTGTAGGAGAAATTACCAATACAAGTTTAGAAAAAATGCGATTTAGCAAGATTTTCTTTTCAGGTAACGGACTTAAGGGAAGTGATGTCATGACTTCCACCCTAGCGGAAGCCTATACGCAAAACATTGCCATCAAACATTCTTTAGAAAAGTACCTACTGCTAGATGCTTCGAAAATTGGAAAAGATGATTTTACTTCCTTTTGTGATTTGAATGATGTAACTGCTCTAGTGACAGATATGAATGTAAAGGATGAAAATTACCAATTATTAAGTAACCACATTGAAATTATTTCAACAATATCATAAAGTTATCAAAACCAACAGCAAAATGTTGGTTTTTTGTTTGTATATGAAAAAAATAAACAAAAATAAAACAAAATATGTTGACTTTGTGTTTGTTTGGTTGTATAATTTAAACATAAAAAGCGAAAACGCTTTTCTAAGTTTTGCAAAACAAAGATTTTCTGCCACATATGGCTACAACTTTCTATTTTTGTTAGGAGATAGGTTATGACAATCATTATCGGTGCTGATCCAGCGGGCTCAAAACTAAAAGACGTTATTAAAGATTATTTACAAGAAAAATCATATGACTTTAAAGATGTCAGTGATGGAAGTGATTTTGTTGATACAACTTTGGCGGTAGTTGCAGCAGTCAATCAAGAGGAAGGAAATCTTGGTATTGTGATTGATGCTTATGGTGTTGGTCCATTTATGACCGCAACTAAAGTCAAAGGCATGATTGCTGCAGAAGTTTCAGACGAACGTTCTGCCTATATGACAAGAGGGCACAACAATTCGCGTATTATTACAATCGGTAGTGAGATTGTAGGAGAAGGAATTGCCAAAAATATCGTTAAAGGATTTGTTGAAGGTGAGTATGATGGCGGCCGTCACCAAATTCGTGTCGATATGCTAAATAAAATGTGTTAATTGTTGTAAACAAAGGAGAATAAGAGATGAAAATTGCAATCGGTTGTGACCACATTGTAACCTATGAAAAAATCGCTGTGGTAGATTATTTGAAAAATCAAGGATATGAAGTTTTGGACTTTGGGACTTATGATAATGTCCGTACACATTACCCAATCTTTGGTAAAAAAGTTGGTGAAGCTGTTGCAAGCGGACAAGCAGATTTGGGAATTTGTATTTGTGGAACAGGTGTTGGAATCAACAATGCTGTAAACAAGGTTCCTGGTGTTCGATCAGCCTTGGTTCGTGATATGACCTCAGCACTTTACGCTAAGGAAGAGTTAAATGCCAACGTCATTGGTTTTGGAGGAAAGATTACAGGTGAGTTGCTTATGTGCGACATCATTGAAGCCTTCATTAAAGCGGAATACAAACCAACTGAAGAAAACAAACGTTTGATCGAAAAGATTGCTGCAGTTGAAACGCTCAATCAAGAGCAGGCTAATCCAGAGTTCTTTACTGAATTTCTTGAAAAGTGGGATCGTGGAGAATACCACGACTAGGAGGCTCACATGATTTTGACGATCACTTTAAATCCGTCGGTTGATATTGCCTATCAATTGGATACTTTTCATTTGGATACGGTCAATCGAGTAGAAAAGGTTCAAAAAACAGCTGGAGGCAAGGGGCTCAATGTTACACGAGTTTTGAAACAAATTGGTGAAGATGTTGTAGCAACAGGCTTTATTGGCGGTGAGATTGGAAGTTATGTAAAGACACAACTCACTCGAAATGCTATTAAAAATTCCTTTGTGGAAATTGGGAATGAAACACGTAATTGCATTGCGGTCCTTCATGATGGCAAACAGACGGAGATTTTAGAACAAGGACCAACTATTCAAGAACATGAAGCCATGAATTTTATTGAACACCTTGAAATCATCCTGAACAATGTAGATGTAGTTGTTATTTCAGGAAGTTTGCCTAAGGGACTTGCTAGCAATTATTATGTTGAGATTGTAGAACTTTGTAAAAAACGCGGTGTAGCTGTTGTTTTGGATTGTTCTGGTGAGGCGCTGAAAAACGTTTTAGAAAGCCAGCAGAAGCCGACAGTTATTAAGCCGAATACAGAGGAGTTATCACAACTGATTGGTAAAGAAGTTACTGATGATATTCAAGAGTTGAAATCGGTTTTGTCTGGTCAACTTTTCCAAGGAATTGATTGGATAGTCGTCTCATTAGGGGCACAGGGGGCTTTTGCCAAGCACAATGACAAGTTCTATCGTGTCAGAATTCCAAAAATCAAAGTCGTCAATCCAGTAGGATCAGGAGATTCAACAGTTGCAGGTATTGCAGCTAGTTTGGTACATGCCTTACCTGATACAGAATTACTTAAAAAGGCTAATGTTTTGGGCATGCTAAATGCCCAGGAAGAACAGACAGGTTATGTCAATTTAGAAAATGCAGAATCGTTGTATTCTCAAATCGAAGTTGAGGAGGTATAATATGGTAGTAACAGCAGATAAAAGAAAATACATGGAAAAAGTAAGCAATGAAGCAGGTATTATTTCAGCTTTAGCTTTTGACCAACGTGGAGCTCTGAAAAAAATGATGGCAAAACATCAGACAGAAGAACCTACTGTGGAGCAGATGGAAGAACTAAAGAAACTAGTTTCAGAAGAATTAACACAGTTTTCTTCCTCAATTCTGTTAGATCCTGAATTTGGTTTGCCAGCATCACGCGCCCGTGACGAACAGTGCGGTTTGCTTTTGGCTTATGAAAAAACTGGCTATGATACCAGCTCCACTAGTCGCTTACCAGATTGCCTAGTAGAGTGGTCTGTAAAACGACTAAAAGAAGAAGGTGCAGATGCCATTAAATTCCTACTCTATTATGATGTGGATGGAGATTCATACGTCAATCTTCAAAAACAGGCCTATATTGAACGCTTGGGTTCAGAATGTCAGGCTGAAGGGTTACCATTCTTTTTGGAAATTTTGAGCTACGATGAAACGATTGAAGACAATGCCAGTGTGGAATTTGCAAAAGTCAAACCTCGAAAAGTAAATGAGGCTATGAAAGTATTTTCGGATGAACGCTTTGGAGTGGATGTTCTCAAGGTAGAAGTACCTGTGAACATGAATTTTGTAGAAGGCTTTGGAACAGGGGAAGTCGTCTATACAAAAGAAGAAGCAGCTGAATATTTCCGTCAACAAGAAGCATCAACGGACTTGCCATACATTTATCTTAGTGCAGGTGTTTCAGCTAAACTCTTCCAAGATACACTAGTGTTTGCACATGAAGCAGGTGCTAAATTTAACGGTGTACTTTGTGGTCGTGCAACATGGGCAGGTGTTGTACCAGTCTATATTGAACAAGGTGAAGAAGCAGCGCGTGAATGGTTACGTACTGTTGGTCGTGAAAATATTGAGGGACTTGATGCAGTCTTGTCTCAAACAGCAACTTCTTGGCTAGAAAAATAATTGAAAAATTAACCATTTTCTTAAAAGAAAGGGTTTACATTTTCTGAGAATATGCTATAATAATCTCATCAGCAAGAATAGAGTGGATTGTAACTAATTCGATTAGGCAAGACTACAAATGGATTTGAGAGTAGGATATTCTCGGTTTGTTTGTAGTCTTCTTTTTGCTTAAAAATATAGGAGGGATATATGTTTAGGATTATACAGTCACTAAATAATAACGCTGCCCTGGTGAAAAATGAACATGGGGAACAGGCAGTCGTGATGGGATTAGGTATAACCTTTCAAAAGAAAAAAGGGGATTTAATTGTTAAGGACAAGATAGAAAATATTTTTTCGCTAAAAAATGATGAAGCCAAAGAAAATTTTCTAACCTTATTAAAAGATATTCCCTTAGATTTTATTTCGGCAACCTACACGGTTATTAATCATCTGGTAGAAACTTATCATTACCCTGTCCAAGAATATCTATATGTGACACTGACAGATCATATCTATTGTGCATATCAGGCGGTTTTAAAGAATACTTATCAAGAAAGTAGGCTACCCAATATTTCAGCCGAATATCCATTGGAATATAAAATGGCGCGTGAAGCCTTAGCTATGTTTCGTGAAAAGTTGCTAAATGATTTTCCAAATGATGAGATTGGTAAAATTGCACTTCACTTAATTAATGCAAAAGGTGAAACAATTCATCCAACTAGTGAAGAACATGACATCAGTAAGAAAATTATTGCTGAGGTTGAACAAATTTTGATAGAGAATGGGATTAAACGCACAAAAGAAAATAGCAATTTTTATGATCGCTTTATGATTCATTTGTCCTATTTTCTGAATTACTTAGATAGATCCCATCAGTCAAATGAATCGATTGCTAGTTTGGAACAGTACATCAAGCTCCAGAATCCAAGAGCCCATCAGGTTGGAAGTCAGATTTTTGAGATGATTACATCATTGGTTGATGAGCCAGTAAATGATAGTGAAAGGTTCTATATTGTGTTACATATTCAACGGTTATTGTAAATCATACTCTTCGTAAATCCAATTCAGACGTTGTTGCCTCAACTTGATGAACTTTAGTTCTATCTACGTTTTCGTCGCCTAGTCTGAATGGTATTTCCATTGAGTACATAAAAAATAGGAGGTTCGTGTTATGAACAGAGAAGAAATAACTTTATTAGGTTTTGAGATTGTTGCATTCGCTGGTGATGCTCGATCTCGTTTGATGGAGGCACTGGCTGCTGCTCAAAAAGGTGATTACGCAAAAGCAGAAGAACTAGTTGAAGCTGCCAATGCTTGTATTGTTGAAGCCCACCATGCTCAGACAAGTTTGTTGCAGAAAGAAGCGGCTGGTGAGGATTTAGCCTTTAGTGTGACGCTCATGCATGGCCAAGACCATCTCATGACGACATTATTATTGAAAGATATGATGAGTCATATGATTGAACTTTATAAACGAGGTGATAAATAATGAACAAATTGATTGAATTCATTGAGAAAGGGAAGCCTTTCTTTGAAAAGATTTCGAGAAACCCTTATTTAAGGGCTATCCGTGATGGTTTTATCGCTGCCATGCCGGTTATCTTGTTCTCAAGTATCTTTCTAATGGTAGCATTTGTACCTAATATCTTTGGATTTACTTGGTCTGATGAAGCAGTTGCGGCTATCATGAAACCTTACGGTTATACAATGGGTATTGTAGCTGTCTTAGTTGCAGGAACGACCGCAAAATCTTTGACAGATGCGTTTAACCGTCAATTGCCAAAAACCAACCAGATTAACTTCATTTCAACAATGATTGCCTCAATTTCAGGTTTCTTATTACTGGCTTCTGATGGTATTGAAGGTGGATTTGCCAATGGTTACATGGGAACTAAGGGACTTTTGACAGCCTTTCTAGCAGCCTTCATTACGGTTAATATCTACAAGGTCTGTGTGAAAAACAATGTTACCATTCGTATGCCAGACGAAGTTCCACCGAACGTATCCCAGGCATTTAAAGATGTGATTCCATATGCATTGTCTATCTTTGTCTTGTATGGAATTGATCTTGTGACACGTCAATTCCTTGGAACAAACGTTGCTGAGGCGATTCTGAAATTATTTGAGCCACTATTTACAGCAGCAGATGGTTATGTTGGTATTACCATTATCTTTGGTGCCTATGCCTTGTTCTGGTTTGTAGGGATTCATGGTCCATCTATTGTTGAACCAGCAATTGCAGCCATTACTTATGCTAATATTGAAACCAACTTCCAGCTTCTACAGGCGGGTCAACATGCGGACAAAATCCTGACTTCAGGTACTCAAATGTTTATCGTGACAATGGGTGGTACAGGTGCTACCTTGGTTGTGCCATTCATGTTTATGTGGTTGACTAAGTCTAAACGAAATAAAGCAATTGGACGTGCTTCAGTTGTTCCAACTTTCTTTGGTGTAAATGAACCGATCTTGTTCGGTGCACCACTTGTACTCAACCCAATATTCTTTGTTCCATTCATCTTAGCTCCAATTGCTAACGTATGGATTTTCAAATTCTTTGTTGATACGTTAAAAATGAACAGTTTCAGCGTCAACTTAGCATGGACAACTCCAGGACCGTTGGGGATTGTAATGGGAACAAACTTTGCTCCACTTGCCTTTGCACTAGCTATCTTGTTGGTAGTTGTCGATGTACTTATCTATTATCCATTCTTGAAAGTTTACGATGAGCAAATTCTTGCTGAAGAACAATCAGGGAAAGTTGAAAATAGCTTGAAAGAGAAAGTGGCAGCTAATTTCAATACTGCCAAAGCAGATGCTATTCTTGAAAAAGCTGCAGTCGATACCGAAATTTCTGAACAAACAAACGTTCTGGTACTTTGTGCAGGAGGCGGTACAAGTGGATTGCTTGCTAACGCGTTAACTAAGGCTGCCAAAGAATACGGTGTTCCAGTCACAGCAACAGCAGGAAGCTATGGAGCTCACCGCGAGATTTTACCAGAATATCAATTAGTCATCCTTGCACCTCAAGTAGCATCGAACTACGAGGATATTAAACAAGAAACCGATGCATTGGGCATTAAACTCGCCAAAACTGAAGGGGCTCAATACATTAAACTCACTCGTGATGGTCAAGGTGCTCTTGACTTTGTCAAACAACAGTTCTAGAACCTGTATTCACAGTTCAGCACTTCCATCTAAGGCTAGTTTTTCAGCTACTCATCGTTAGTTTTTTTCAAAATACAGTTAGTATTCCCTCAAAAAACTGCCTTGATTAGTGAAAAATTATCTCTTATATACGAGCACTTCACTTGTGAATACAGGTTCTTAATCAAAAGGGGAGGGAGTAATAAATCTCCAACTCCTACCCCTTTATTTATTTTTGATAGAAGAAGGTAGGCATATGGTTAAAACATTACCAAAAGATTTTATATTTGGTGGAGCAACTGCTGCATATCAAGCAGAGGGTGCCACAAAGACAGATGGAAAAGGTCGTGTTGCATGGGATAAGTATTTAGAAGATAATTATTGGTACACTGCGGAACCAGCTTCTGATTTTTATAACCGTTATCCAGTTGATTTAGAACTAAGTGAACAATTTGGGGTAAACGGCATTCGTATTTCAATTGCGTGGTCTCGTATCTTCCCAACAGGCTTTGGAGAAGTGAATCCAAAGGGAGTAGAGTTTTACCATAAATTATTTGCGGAATGCCATAAACGTCACGTAGAACCATTTGTAACGCTTCACCATTTTGATACACCAGAAACGCTACATTCTAATGGTGACTTTCTGAATCGAGATAACATTGAACACTTTGTCAATTACGCAGCATTTTGCTTCAAAGAATTCCCTGAAGTTAATTACTGGACAACCTTTAATGAAATCGGCCCAATTGGTGACGGTCAGTATCTCGTTGGGAAGTTCCCACCAGGTATTCAGTATGACCTAGCTAAAGTATTCCAATCTCATCACAATATGATGGTTTCACATGCCAAGGCAGTTAAGCTCTACAAGGATGCTGGTTATAGTGGAGAAATTGGTGTTGTACATGCATTGCCAACGAAATACCCTTATGATCCAACCAATCCAGACGATGTCCGTGCAGCGGAACTTGAAGATATTATTCACAATAAATTTATCCTAGATGCAACATACTTGGGTTACTATTCTGAGAAGACTCTTGAAGGTGTTCGACATATTCTGAAAGTAAATGGCGGGGAATTAGATCTTCGTGATGAAGACTTTGCTGCCTTAGATGCCGCAAAAGATTTGAACGACTTCTTGGGCATCAATTACTATATGAGTGACTGGATGAGAGCTCATGATGGAGAAACGGAAATTATCCATAATGGTAAGGGTGAAAAGGGAAGTTCTAAGTATCAGATCAAAGGAGTTGGTCGTAGAGAGTCCCCAGTTGATATTCCAAAAACGGACTGGGATTGGATTATCTATCCACAAGGACTTTATGACCAAATTATGCGTGTGAAAAATGACTATCCAAACTATAAAAAAATCTACATCACTGAAAATGGTCTAGGTTATAAAGATGAATTTGTAGATGGTACAGTCTATGACGATGGTCGAATTGATTATGTGAAAAAGCATTTAGAAGTGATTTCAGATGCTATCTCAGATGGTGCCAATGTTAAAGGGTATTTCATCTGGTCCTTGATGGATGTATTTTCTTGGTCAAATGGATACGAGAAACGATATGGTTTGTTCTATGTTGACTTTGAGACTCAAGAACGCTATCCAAAGAAAAGTGCTTATTGGTATAAAAAAGTAGCAGAAACACAGGTTATTGAATAAAAATAATACAAGGATGCCTAGCTCAAGTTAGCATCCTTGTTTTCATATAAGGGAGGCAGTTTTTATGCTCGAATTAAAAAATGAGAACGTAACAGTACAATTTTCTGAATTAGGTGGGCAAATTATTTCGATAAAAGACAATGATGGCGTCGAGTATCTTTGGCAAGGAGATCCGACCTATTGGAGCGGTCAAGCACCAGTTCTATTTCCAATTTGTGGAAGTTTACGAAATGATTGGGCTATCTATGAACCTGCAGAAAGACCGACATTTACAGGCACAATTCCAAGGCATGGACTTGTGCGAAAAATGATGTTCAAAAATGTAAGAAGAACTGAAAATTCTTTGGAATTTTCTATTTCATCAAATGAGGAAACCGTAAAAAATTACCCATTTGAATTTGAACTTTCCATTAACTACTCACTACTTGGCAATACAATCCGAACTGAATATCGGGTGAAAAATCTTGAAGGACATAGAAAGCTACCTTACTTTATTGGGGGGCATCCTGGTTTTAATTGTCCTTTGTTGGATGGTGAGAGTTATGAAGACTATTATTTAGAATTTGAAAAAGTAGAATCTTGTACAGTACCTAGAAGTTTTCCAGAAACTGGCTTACTTGATCTGCGAGATCGCCGTCCATTCTTGGAAAATCAAAAGATCTTGGACTTGTCCTATCAACTGTTTGAGCACGATGCCATAACATTGGATCAATTAGCATCGCGAAAGGTAACTTTGAAATCAAAAAATCATCAGAAGACTCTTTCGATTGCATTTGATGATTTTCCATATTTAGTGATTTGGTCAACTACAAATCAGAGTCCCTTTATCGCATTAGAACCTTGGAGCGGACTCTCTACTTCACTGGAAGAATCTGATATATTCAATGCCAAACGAAATATTAGTTACGTCGCTCCAAAAGAAGTTGATAGAAAACATTTTGATATTATTATTGAGTAAACTTTTGAAAATGTTTGCTCGTTACAGAAATTTGGTAAAATAGTTCATATAATGAAAAAACTAAAAAATAGTAAGCCACGATGGTTTATTCTTATTTGTATCCTAATTTTTCTTGCTTTAGGTTTTGACAGTCGGCTTCAAGTAACTCATTACAGGCTTGTTAGTCCCAAAATATCTCAACCGATCAGACTTGCTCTAATTACTGATTTACACTCATCAAATTACGGTAAAAATCAGATACAAATCTTGGAAGTATTAGAGAAAGAAGGCCCAGATATCATTTTATTAGGTGGAGATATTTTTGATGATGAACTTTCTGACAGTAAAACTCTAGAATTGTTGAGCGGGCTAAGTAAATTTAATCATACTTACTATGTGTCAGGTAATCATGAAATATGGAGTAATCGATATGAACAGATGCTAGAACATCTGCGACAACAGAATGTAGCCATATTATCTGGAAATACTAGTAGAGTTGATATAAGGGGGCAGTCAATCACTATTTCAGGCATTGACGATCCTGAATATTTTCAAAAGTATGATACTAGTGTGAATTTGCTAGACCAACTTGAAGACATAAAAGGGAAGCAAATAAGTTCCGACTTTCAAATTTTACTAGTGCACCGCCCAGAACTAGTTGATACTTATCAAAAGTATGGATTTGATTTAGTATTATCAGGTCATGCACATGGAGGACAATGGAGAATACCTTATTTGGTTAATGGTGTATTTGCGCCTAATCAAGGATTTTTTCCGAAATATGCAGGTGGTTTATATGAATTTGAAAACTCGAATTTTATTGTAAGCAGGGGTCTGGCCAAAGAATCTACACGAGTACCAAGATTTTTTAATCGCCCAGAAATTATCGTTGTAGATCTTGTTAATCAGTAACTTTGCTCTTTCCCAATCACTCAAAAACCCCACTGACTTTAATCAGCCAGTGGGGTTTATTACTTATCCGAATCAAAATCTTATTTCAAAAAAGGTAGTGATTCGACTGATTTGTACTGCAATGTAATGAAATTCAGTATTTCAAAAATCACATTAAATCAAGGTTTCTACCGTCTATTGACGTGTAGTGAATCCCTATTTCACCTCAGTGAAAATCACGTGCTTACGCAATTTTGGTGAGTATTTTTTCAATTGAAGACGGTCTGGAGTGTTACGTTTGTTTTTTGAAGTAAGGTACAAACGCTCACCAGATTCTTTGTGTTCAAGTGTAATATTTACGCGCATGGTATCTCCCTTCTATTATTCAGCTGAAGCAGCCTTAGCGATTTTACGTCCTTTGTAGTATCCTTTCAAAGATACACGGTGAGAACGTGAGTAATCTCCAGTAGTTTCATCAAATTTCACAGTTGGAGCTGCTACTTTATAGTGAGTACGACGTTTGTTTTTCTTCGCTTTTGAAGTGCGACGTGCAGGTACTGCCATTTCTTTCTTCCTCCATTAAATGTCAGGGCCAAGCCCCTTTTAAATCTAAAATAGTGCGTATGACTTTCGCCAACTTTAACAGTATAACAAAAGTTTTTTGTAAAGTAAAGTTACTTGACAGATTTTTTAAAAATTTACCAAATTTTTTCCTCAACCCAAATTTCAAGTTGAAGTTAGCCACCCAAAAGAAATTCACTTGGCGACTTGTAGTCCAAGCATTTTTTAGGGTAGTTGTTAATCCAATTTTCGATAAAAGCTACTTCTTTCGGAGTCGTTTTCTTGGTTCCTTTAGGTAACCATCTCCGAATTAATCGATTATGATTTTCATTTGAACCTCTCTCCCATGAAGAGTAAG